>JBHLPL010000082.1:0-8696 GCA_048939465.1 Promethearchaeota archaeon
CTGAATCGGAAATCTTTCATCAATATCCTCCGCATCAAGACTCAAGACATTCGAGAGCACTCTCAGATCAAAGGTTCGACCAAAGACGGGATTTATTTGCTTCATCCACAAAGTCTCAGCGTTCTCATTCGCGTAATCGAAAGTTACAGGAATCTGACCGATTTTAAGGTTCAAAACTATCCGCTCTACACGCTTTCCCACGACCTCATTTTGAATTACAAAAGCGGTCCCCAGTGTAGGGTGTCCGGCGAAAGGAAGTTCGTTTTCTGGGGTGAAGATGCGAACATCGTATCCACCCCTCTTTTCGTCATCGGAGAGAATGAAGGTTGTCTCGGAATAGTTCATCTCCTTGGCGATTCTCTGCATATCAGAATCGGATAGGGTTTTTGCGTCTCTTACCACTGCAAGCTGGTTCCCTGCATACTTTTTTTCTGCAAAAACATCAACAATATAGAACGTAAGCCTTTTCATTACCATTCTCCACCAGCCGAGGTTTTGCTTGCCGTGCCAGGTATTTTGGGTTTTTCCCGATACAATGGGGAGACCTAATCGTATAAGCAAGTGGCGCATCACAGGGCAAGTTCCAGGTATAGAGCTCCTTCTATTGGATTGTAGGTGTAGGGGTTGATCTCTTTGAAGCCCAGTGATCTGTAGAGTGATATTGCCTCTTTCATCCAAGGGACTGTGTCCAGACGCATGTGAGCATATCCGATCTTACGAGCTTCTTCGATGACGGTTACTGCCAGGCTTTTACCAATACCAAGTCCTCGGAAATCCGGCTTCACATACAGCCTCTTCATCTCGCAGACTCCTTCGGAAAGCTTTCTCAAACCTACGCATCCTACCGCCTCTGACCTAACCATTGCGAGGAGTAAACGACCCTCGGGAGGAGCATAGCCCCCTGGGAGTTCTTCAAGCTCCTTATCGAAGTCCTGAAAGGAAAGATCAAAGCCCAAGGAGGTCTGGTATTCTTTGAACAATTCTCGAACGATATTGATGTGTTCTTCGGGCCTGGAATGGATGATTCTCGCCATCCCTACGTTTCCCACCACCGGTATGATTCTTGGAGCTGGTCGGCGTTATGCGCTATGTTAGGACAATATACTATTAAATGGTACTCTCGGGGTGATGCGGCGGAAGGGGTGGAGAGGGGTGCGGGGAGAGGAGGGGAAAGAACGAACAAAGGAGAGGGGAGGAAAAGAAAAACGACGTTGCCAAAAATCCGTCCACCACCTTCAGCTCACTCTTTTTCCGCCACAACAATTTCGATTGGCAATCCCCACATGGACATTTCGGTCTGTTCGAGGATTCTAAATCCTGCATATTCTATAGATTTTTCTACAAAGATTGGGCGACAGTCGAAGTATCTTGGGAGCATCTTATGAATCCATTCGTAAAGCCGAACCATAAGGCCTTCCTTCGGCCTTTTGGCCATTGAGACAATGCAGATTCTTCCATCTTTCCGAAGAACTCTTTTACACTCACTCAGAACTGTTGGAATTTCTGGTGTGTCGAAGAGTTCCAGTGTAAAACTTGTAAAAATCGCGTCGAAGAGATTTGACTCAAAAGGGAGTATTGTGGCGTCACCACAGGTTAATCTCACTCTCTCAGACAGTCCTTCTCTATCGATCTTAGATTCAGTGACATCACACATCCCTTCGGATATATCGATCCCATAGACTCTGCCCGAGCTGCCAACGGATTTAGCCAGAGCCAAAATGCACTGTCCAGTCCCAAATCCAATTTCAAGGATTGTCTCGCCTTCTTTGGCGCTTAGCTTTTTCAATCCAGCCTCTCTATATTTCCTCTCAAATCGGGCAAACAAATCATACCACTTGCTCAACCTGTTGTAACTTTCCTTAGCATCTTCCTTTGACCTCGATACTCTGCTTATTTGTGCTTCTTTCAACCCAGAACGCCTCTTCTTCTACACCATAGATATTTCTTATCCACGCTTACACCAAACTCATAATCTGGATGGCGTATCATATAGAGAGGGATGAGTATCTCCTGGATTCTCTTCCCAGTCAATTTGCAGTCTTCTTGGACTTTTTTGGATCTCTTGGCTAACCTGTTTGTTTCTTTTATGGTCAGTCTGTAATAGCCTCCACGTTCGTCACATTTAGTGACCAAATAGTCCGATATTTTGTCCCAATCTCCCATTTAGTTGCACCACCATCTTGGGAGGATATAGAAGGTACTCCCGAATTCATGCAAGCCGATTTATCTAAATCCATAAAGGAATACTGTTACTGTGTATAAATAGGCATTAAAATATCGAGTCAAACACCTCATATCATAGGCGTAGCAGGAAGCAAAAAAGAGGGATTTTCTTGGGAAAACGGGATCATTTTTGGGCGATATTGTTGCTTCCGATTCCACCGACGCTATTCGCCCCGTTAATCATCATTCTTGTCACGAAAGAAAGTATTCCTTTGTGGTTTCAACTTCTTCCACTCAGTGTCCTGGTGATTGCAGCGGGGGGTTTGGCAATCGGAATCGGATCGGTCCTATTATACAAGTCCATTCAGCTTTTTTCAACCATTGGACACGGAACACTTGCTCCTTGGAATCCACCAAAGAGGCTCGTAGTAGATGGAATGTATCGACACGTTCGCAACCCAATGATACTGGGAGTACTGATTATTATTCTCGGAGAAGCCATTTTGCTTGGGTCGATTTTTATATTCCTGTGGTTCGTAATATTCGCAGTGGGAAATCATTTATACTTTATAAAAAGAGAAGAACCTGAGTTGGTCGTGAGATTTGGAGAAGAGTACCTTCTCTATAAGAGGAATGTCCCTCGCTGGATTCCTCGGCTGAAACTGTGGACAGGGAATGAAGAGAATCGCACTGAGGGGGAGAATATAAATAAGGAAGACGTCAAGTCTGAAAGGCAATCTGTTTTCACCCTTTTAATGTTTTGATGATGAACGCTGTGGGGAGAATCATATGTACGAGGAGCTAGCCAAATATTATGACTTAATGTATTCATGGAAGGATTATAAGCAAGAGGCAGATCGGATTAGAGAGCTGATCTCTGTTTACAAGAAATCTGATGGTAATGAGCTTCTTGATGTTGCCTGCGGAACGGGGAAGCACCTGAAGCATCTAAAAAGAGATTTCTCTTGCACAGGCATTGATATTAGCAAAGAAATGCTGAATGTTGCGCGGCAGAATGTGAAGGGAGTCAGATTCATTCAAACGGATATGGTAACATTAGATTTGGATAAGAGATTCGATGTAGTTATTAGTCTGTTTAGCTCAATCGGTCATGCAGAAACCTATGAGAATTTGAGAAAGACCATCAACAGTATTGCCAATCACCTAAAAGTTGGTGGTGTCGCGATCGTTGAACCGTGGATCACCAAGTCGATGTTCAAGGGAGTAGGGTTACCCTTTATGATGACATATGACGGAGAAGATGTAAAGATAGCAAGGCTCAATATTTCGAAGAAGATTGAAGGAAATTCCATGCCACTGGAATTCCACTATCTGATTGCTGAGAAAGATAAGGATGTTAGATATTTCGTGGACAGACACGAGATGGGAGTCTTTGAGAGAGATAAGACTTTAGAGTTCATGGAGGAGGCCTCCCTTGAGATGGAATTTCTTGAGAAAGGTCTTACAGGGAATAGGGGACTTTTTGTAGGAGTTAAGAAGTAGATCCTTCGCTCATCTCAGTGCCATCTGTTTTGCTTCTGCCTTTCCGTTTTTTGCGGTTCATTATCTTGTCCAGCTCCTCATAGAAGATTACATCCTCTCCTCTGATCAGAAACCTGATTCTGAGGTCGTCAATGTTTTCATTGATCCACGAATCTTTCTCCTTCCAATCCCTGAAGGCGTCATTGCTAACAACGAATGCGTTCTTTCTTTTGGTGTATTTAATGATGAAGCTGTCTGCATCGGTTTCCGCCGGAGCTTCTAGTAGAATGCCTTCCTTCTTAAGTTCGTTGAAAGTCTCTATATCTTCAATGCTGTGGCGAAGCGATGCCCCGACGATCGCGATTATCTCTCTGAATCCTTTATCTTTCAACGATTCGGCAACAAGCCTTATATTCTCGGCAGAGGGTTTATCACCCATCTTTTTGGAACCATGACCCCATGCAACGTTGCTTCCATCAATGACCACGAATTTATCAGAAGGTTTGGTCGGCAAAGGCCCACCTTCAATTCTCCTGATGAACTCCTCTCGCGTTTTCTTCTTATGGTATAACCAGTAGCCAAAAGCGGCGATTATTCCAACACCTGATGCCCCTATCATTGCGTAAAGGGTATAAGCGTAGCCAATAACTATTATCTTACTGTCTGCTGATTCATTTCCTGCATAATCTCTTGCCGCGACTGTAAAGTTAAAGACTCCCAGATATCCAGAAAGAGCCAAATTATCCTCAGTCGTATTTGCAGAAATCGACCCGTTGATATACACTGTGTACTCCTGGATGCCATAATTATCGCTGCCAAGCCATCTGAGTACAGGAGTATCCCAAAAATAGATCCCGATATTGGATGGCGAAGTAATCGAAATCTCAGGTGGAGTCAGGTCATCCTCCAGACAGTAAATACTATAATCGGCAGATCCAACGTATATTCTTCCTTCGAACACAGCGGGTGAGGAGTAGATATGGCCATCCGTTTCGTACTTCCATATAAGGTTTCCAACATCGGCTCCAAGACAGTAAACATGATCGTCATGAGATCCGATGTAGACCTTGTCATCTACCACAGCGGGCGAAGAGGAGATAAGACTCTCCATCTCGTACGTCCAGATCGGATTGCCAGTTCTTGCGTCCAGACAGCCAACGTAGCCCCAGACGTCCATATTCGAACCTATATATAGCCTACTGCCAACTATCGCAGGGGAGGATTCTATGAAGTTGCCTGCTTGATAGTCCCAGAGTTGACTGCCTGTATTGGAGTTTAGACAGTATATGTGGCCATCATAAGATCCCGTATAGATTTTGCCTGCTGAAAAAGAAGGAGAAGAGTAGATACCACCTCCAGTCTTATAGCTCCAGATCAGACTGCCGTTATCAGCTCTTAGGCAGTAAACGTATGTATCGCCAGAGCCTATAAAGACACTGCCATCAGCAACAGCAGGCGACGATCCGACCCACATGCCTGTTGGATATTTCCACACAAGGCTGCCATTTTCAGCATTCAGGCAATATACGTAATTATCGTAGGAACCTATATAGACCCTATCATTAACCACAGTCGGAGAGGATTCAATGCGATCACCTGTTTTATATCTCCATACTAGGCTGCCATTATCGGCATTTAAGCAGTAAATGTAGGTATCCCAAGAACCTACGTAGACCTTTCCATCTGCCACAGCTGGAGAAGACCTGACATTGCTCATTGAGTACTTCCAGACTGGGCTGCCATTCTCTGCATCCAGGCAATACAAATAGTCATCATAAGAACCCACATATACCCTATCGCCAACAGCGGCTGGTGAGGAGACTACGTAGGAATCCGTCTCATAAACCCATTTCAGGAATGGGTCCTCGGGGCCTGTGCCAGCACTAGAGCCTGTGTGTGTAGGATTGTTTCGAAACATGGACCATTGCCCTCTGGATGGGGAAGGCAGGAAAACCAATAAAACAAAACCAAACAGAACGGCAATTGTGAGTTTTTTGCTCAGCCTCAGGATGTATTCCCCCAACAGGTCATTCTCCCTTAATGGATCTTCAGAGTCATGAGGAGTTGAAGACTATTCCACTATTTGCCCACATAGTATCATATATCTTTTGCCCAGTCGATATAAAATAGTAATCTCTGCAACTTACCTTCAGGTAATAAGATTTATATATTCGTTCTGAATTCTATTACTTAGAGGTAATAAAACTGTTAGGAGACTTCGGAGTTGGGATTGAAGCTTCAAATCGTTAGGAACGGAAGAACAATTCTTGAGATCCCTCTAGAAGAACCGGGATGGCGTAGACTTCAGGACCTCTTGGAATCAGAGTTCGAGGAGTTCGACAGGAGCTACAGGAGTCTAATCAGATTCTTCGAAACTCTGGGCAATGAGACGCGATTTAGAATGCTTCGGGAGATGATGCAAGACGAGAAGCGTTTCAGTGATTTCATGGATGAAATGGAGTTGAATCCCAAGACTGTCAACGAGAACCTGAGAATTCTTAGAGAACGGAAGTTAGTCAAGAAGGCACACCAGAGGTATAAGGCCTCACCGTTTGGTGTAGGATGCTTCCTATCAGTTTTTGCCCTAAGAAAAATAATTGATGAACTCATGCGAGAATTAGAGGAATTTTAGCGAGGAGGCAGATAATTTATGTCTGGATATAATTGGGATAATAATGAAGACTTCCTAGAACGATTCATGAGACATTTTGGCGATTTTGGAAGAGGGATATTTGGAGATTTTGAGGATCTGATGAAGGGAATCGAACCAGAGAATATAGACGATGATTTTGAAGTAAAGAAAATCGAGGGACCAGGTATTAGAGGATACATTTTTCGAAAATCTCTCAGATATCCTGCGAAGTCTAACCAAAGAAACGGCGTACCAGTCTTGCCAAAGCCCACCAGGCCTACTCCGAGAAAACCTTTTCCCCTGAAACCAGAAAGGAGAGACCCATTTGTTGAGCTAATTGAGGAAGGCAGCGATTTGATCGTTATTGCAGAAGTACCCGGTGTAGAGAAGGACGACGTCAAGATAGACCTTGTAAATGGGGTATTAGAGATCGATGCCGGCAATCGCTTCTACAAGGAGATTCAATTGCCTGGAAATGTGGACTTTGACAAGGCAAAGGCTAATTGCAGCAACGGCATCCTGGAGATTCGAATACCGAAAGATGGGAATAAGGACTAAGGACCATCGGTTGAGAGACGTATGTCAAACGAATACACCCTGATTCAAGACATCGATTTTTCAAGGTATGCAAGGTTTCTGGGTACAGCACACTTCACAGAGACAAGTTCAAAGGACGTTTTGGGAGCAGTTCGGGATTTGAAGCCCACCGCCCTTTGCTTAGAGCTAGATGGTAGAAGGTACAAAAGGCTTAGAAACAGATGCATTTATTGTCCGAGAAGAGACAGTTGTCTCCAAAAGTGCGAATTTGTCCAGGCTACAGACGTCTTGGGCAATCAAGATGCAGATATCTGGCTAATAGACATGACAGATCAGGAGATAAAGAATCGCATCAGGTATTACGTTACTCCCTTTGAGGTTCGGAGCTGGAGTCAGATATTGCGTCAGGTAGCGACGGGGCAATTCTACGGCGTTAGGCTTTGGGAAGGAGGACTTAAGGATGAGGCAATGGAATACTTCAAAGGGAATCTAGAGCTCATGAAGCAAAGGTTTCCGAGTCTTCATCACGTCTTGATTACAGAAAGAAATGCTCTAATGGCTTGCCGACTAATCCTAATAGTTGCGCACTATCTGGAGAAATATCCTGATAAGACTCCGAATATCCTGATTTTGACAGGAGCAGCCCACGTTGATGGTATCAAGGAACTTATGAAAGAACCGCGAAAAGCTTTTGCTCTTCTCCGAGAACTAGAAATCCGGCTGACGCCAGCTACCCGTATCAGAAGGATCAGGGCTCAATAGGAAGGGCCACAAGAATCCTCAGGAAGAACAGTCTCACTATATTTCGAGGCAACTCAGTCGATCAGTAACAAGAATCTGGAATTCTGATCGAATTGACGCTGCTTTTTCATTTCTTGGCAGACAGTATCCCCAAGCCGCCAATTCTGACGGTTTCGATATCCGTTAAGCCACTTTCTTCCAGCAATCTGATCCAATACCCCTCGGTTTGAAAAACGAAAAAGGTTGCAAAAAGGAACAGTAGAGCCGTCTTGGGAGACCTCAACCATTCCATCATTATGAGCTTGCCTTTTTTTCTTAAAACACGATTTATTTCATTTAATATTTCTCTCTGCTTCTCCTTCGGAAATATGTGGATGACACTTCCTGAAGTCACTAAATCAAAACATTCGTCTCTGAAAGGAATATGAAGCGCATCCCCATAATTAAAGAATACTTTCTTTCCTACACCTTCTATCTCTGCATTCTCATATGCTCTATCGGGAGAGTTACCCGTAAGTGTTTTATTTGAATATATGTCAATGCCAACAACCTTGGTGTCTTTTAGTTTCTTGGCCATGAGAATTGAGGTTCTTCCTGTACCGCTGCCTATATCCAAAACAAGCTTATCCTTCGGCGGATTAATAAACTTGAGAATCTTATCGGCTAGATAGTCCTCTTTGCTTTCGAGTAATTTCTGCAGTAGATAGAAGACCAGAGCTTGATAAAAGCCAACAATAGCCATTATCATGCCCCCAATGAAAAACCATATTCCGGTTGAGGCACTAATGACAATGAGAAGAAGCCCAGTTACTCCTTGTAAAATCATAAAAACGAGGACTGGTAGAACATAAATTCCATAGTCAGGTTTGTTTCTTTTTTTCATTTTCCGAGTTCGAAGTCTTCAGTGGCGTCATATATAAGCCTTTTTCCATTGCGTAAGAATCGATTTCCGGTAGCCCTCCGAAAAGATTTAAAATATCCAATGCCATATCTCATATCCTGCCCAGAGACATCCCGAAGTTTCTGGTTCATGAATCCTAAAGTTGCGTAAGGGGAGAAGATTGAACGCAGATAAGAAACTGCATACTAAACTGGTAAAGAAGGCACAAAGTGCGGAGAAGAAAGCATTCAGAGAACTTGA
>JBHLPL010000010.1:0-28226 GCA_048939465.1 Promethearchaeota archaeon
TCTGCAGGGCTAATGGTTTTATATACTTCAGTCATTTGCAGGTTCACTCCCCGTTAGAATTACGATCAAGTTTCATTTATATCTAGAGAGGGTTCCCATAAAGATACTTCTTCTCTTTTTATTTTTCTTCTCTTCCTATGCAAAAAGCGGTAAACTGAACTGTGGGGCGCCCCATCAACTATTAAGACTACAGCTTCCTTTGCTATCTGAAGATTCATGGACTCGCCTATTATGGCCACTGTATGACCAAATACAGACAAGTGAGTTTTTGTAAGCTCTTCGATCACCCGTCTAGTTTTCCCTTTTTCACCTATTATTCTGCCTTTGACACGCGTTAGACTGCTAGGTGAACGTCCCACGAAATCGTGTAGATTAATGATTTCCAGCATCACGTTATCATTAAGAAGTGCGAATGCATTCTTAGGACTAAAACCACGAGATATTGCTGAGATTATATATTTGGCGTTCCATACGCCGAGAGGGTCGTCCGAATCCGGCGAAGATTCTATTAGAATTGTATTCTCCTTACTATCTATTTTCAGATTCGTTTTCGTCATTTCTTCTATTCTCTTCTTTATTTCACCGTTCGTCCCTATGATTACTCCAAGTCTGTTTCCTGGGACCTTCAGGAATTCTTTGGAAATCACTTGGTCTTTCCTCCAATAATTCTGCGGTAAACAGTTTCTGGATCGGGTAGATCATCGACAAGGGAGTGAAAATAGCGGAGAACATTTTTTATGTCTCTGAAAAGAAATTCTTGCGCCAAGGGGTGCTGTACGAGTACTGCCTGCGATACATCTATGATAACGGGCTCGTCCCAAATGAGTATATTATATTCGCTCAAATCTGCATGGACTAGTCTTGCAGTTTGATAAAGACTCCGTACGTATTTAAGTATGGTACTTAGAATAGCTCTAGGATTCCTCGGTTCCTTATCTTTCAGTCTCGGAGCAGGTATTCCATCCCCACCTATGAATTCCATGACCAAAACATTTTTTCGGACTGCCACAGGTTTTGGCACTCTAACTCCCGCGTCATATGCTCTTGTTAGGTTCTTGAATTCTTTTGTGGCCCACGTATAGATAAGACTTCTTGTGTCTTTCTTCACCCTTTTGAACCTAGGATCACCCTGAACATAAACGAGCATCCTTTTGAAATCGGCTGTTGTTGTTCTGTAAATCTTGACAGCATATTCCTCCTCATCTTCCCCTTTTGCCCAGTAGACATTTGCCTCTTTTCCAGTAGATATGACGCCAAAGAGTTCATTAATTACTCCTGAGTTAATCAAATAATAAAGAGTGAGAAGTGTTGATCGATCAAATACAGCCTCGACAGCGCTAAGATCTTCACTTCGCTTTTTTCTAATACGTCTTTTATCGATTTTTGTCCTCTCAAGGCGGCCGACTGTTTCATCCACCTCTTTTCTTGGCAAAAGAAGTTCCTCCGATCATAGTTTAAGATGCCCTCTCCTCTCAAGCCATGCTACTTGACCACGGGTGTATCTCCAAACAATGTCGCCTCGTGTTTCATATTGAAAATCCCATGGGGCCACAATAACGATATCGTTGTTTCTTATCCATGTTCGCTTGCGCATCCTTCCTGGTATTCGACAGATGCGTACCTTGCCGTCGCCGCATTTGACTTTTACCTTATCATGGCCTAATAGCTGGACAACGCTACCAAACATCTCTCCTTCCCTGGGTAGTCTTACATATCTGATCGCGGATGATTGATCTGTTTTCTTCTTAGGCAACTGCTCATCTCCGAAGATTAGGTGCTGTTTGTGTCTTTTAAATGTGCTGTCCTTTTGGACAAAACAGATAGGAGTTCAGAGTGTCTTTTAATACTTATAACGTATTCCAATCTAGCTAAAAAGGCGTTCTAATTACCCTTTGAAGAGATATCCTTAAGGTAGTTCTCAGGAGGGAGCAGAAATATCCTATTGTTTGCTACTATTCCTCTTGTTTCCTCACTGATTCTTATGTCCCAGGAAGGCCTAGAAGTCTCAAATGTCTGAAAAGACTGCATATCCATAAGTTGAACAATATCTGGAAGGATCGTTAGGACAAGAAAGACCTTTATTTCTTCCTTGTTGAGTATTTCGGCGTTCCAGACATCGGTTAAAGGATAAGAGATGTGCTTAAGGTTTCCCAAATTGATGCAGACGACTTTATCTCCTATAATTGATAGCACCTGATTAGGCAATCCCTCAACGATCAATATATCACTGACACCGAATGAAGGTAGCCTTAGAGAGATAACTGTTCGAAAGGTCCGCTTGCCAGATTTGTCAGTACCCATAAGTCTGCGAGATTCACGAGAAATTCCACCAAACGTGTTTTTTACACCAAGAAGAACTTTTCGTGCTGTGCTTAAAGAGCCGAAACGCATGTTGAAGCCTCTCCTCTGCTCTTTTATCTCACAAAAAGCCGTCCTATCTTTGGGAATTCTTTCCATGACGTTATCTAGAATCGAAAGAATAGCTTTCCTTTCCCTTTCAGTAACTTTGCGTCCTTTTGCACGCACCTGCAATATTGCTACAAATCTGCTCTGGCGCAGGCTTTTGCATCTGTTACATATCGTGAAATACACATGAACCTGAGCACTTCTTTGCGCAGTATAAGCTGCCACACTCGGATCGGCTTTCCCTTTTGCGACAATCGTGACTGGAACGGATAGATGGTTTTTCTTCTCTGATTTTGCCTCGTTTGGATGAGGAATCACCTTCAGATATTCAATTTTTCCAGTCGGCTTGATGAAAGATGATGAATTCTCAATAACTGCCTTTGTAATAGCTTCTTTGCCGGTATGAGTGGATAAATCGACCCATTGTCCCTTAGATAGTGAACTCAGACATTGGGAACATATTTTGATAAGTGAAGACTCTTTCATTTCAAAAAGCGGGTGCTCTTGCTCAAAACAAGACTGGCATAGACCGTGAAAATACTCCTCTTTCGTTAGTTCGGTACCGCACTTCGCACAGAAAAGCTCCATAAAAAGACATCACTCTCTAAGAAGTTTCTAGACCTTAATGATTTGGGCATGGGGAATCCCACGCACCCACAATAGACAAGTTTCATGCACCAGGCCATTAGAAATTGCAAAATCAACTATTCTCTTGCCAATGATGTTTATTATCGTTGAATTACTCATGGCTTCCTTGCACTCCTCTATTGGAATCAGTCTACCTCCATAGAATTTCTCATTTATATCTAGCCGGATATTCCCTTCCGTCAGAGTCTTTCCGAGCAGATCCTCGTCACATATCGCCACCAGAACTTCTCCACGAACCTTCATAACACGCATATATACCTTCATGTCGATCCCTACAATGGTTTTAAGGATGCCCGGGCACCGCATGCTTTGCAGACCAGAAAGTGGTAGCGATCCTCTTTTCTTATGCTGGTGTCAGGTTTTTGACATTCAGGACATATAACATACAGTTTAGTGTACCGTCCTATGAGTTCATCAAGCGTATTCCTAGCAAAACGACCTTGAAATATAGCTTGCGTGTCCCCTAGAGATCCTGCCGTAGCCAGTTCACGGAGTAGGAATTTCAGAATGTGTTTTGGTGGTCTGTCTAATGTCTCACTGATCTCTCTGAAATTACGAATGAATGTTCTATTTCCTTCCGTAAACGAGTCAACCTTCGGTATGGTGAAACGGGAGTGCTCAAAGACCGTTGAGGGGAGAACAGATCTTGCCCTTTTTAGCATTTCTCTGTAATTATACTTGTCCAAGCAAATCACCCCTATGTTCTTCTATACTGACCTGGTTTGGGTTCATATATGGCTCCTTCCTTTATAAGCGACGTCAAAGCTGATTTGATATCTGCTTTGGGGAACTCCGACAACTCTTCGAATAAATCCTTGGCCGCTACACCGTCCTCTGTATATTGTTCTATTAATTCGAATAAGATTCCCTGAAGATCAGTCTTACTCTCTAATTTAGCCTCAATCTCTTCCGAACTTTCCAACTCTCCTGGCGCATAAGTATCTTTACTGTCCCGTTCAGCTATTTCTGATTCGGTCGGTGCTGAATTAACAGGAGGGTACTCTCTTTTTGCTTCGATTATTTCAAGTTCTCGAACGAGCTCCCAGTTGGGATCAACGATTCTGCTGATTGTCTCAGGCATTATGTAAAGCTCCTCTTGATATTCACGGACCCGCCCCACTACGTCTACTATGTCTCCAATATCTATTGATTTAACGAGTTCCGTGTCTTCTTGCCAAGTCTTTATTCGGATTACTCCTGTTCCATCATCAATTGTCAGAGTAGAATAATCTTTTTTGGTTCCATTTGATGATGTGAATTCGTTACCAGATTCGAATTTTTCAACAACTGTAGCCATAACATGGGTTCTTAATATCTTCAGTCCATATTGGGTATCCAAGAAACTACCTTCCTTGCTCTTATGATAAGTTCCACCCAGAATGTCTGATATGTTAAGTTTGAATGCCGTTGCTCTCTTTTTGAACCTACGGTTTTTCAACATCTTGTGACCACCGATTTCACAATGCCGTTTTCACAATTAAGAACTACTAGATAATAGTGACGTTCACTCAGAAAAACCTTGAGAATAAAGTGCATGCAGGAAAATAGTTTAAATCTTAGAAAGATATAGGGATATCAGTTGACGGTGTGCAAAAGTTGGATAAGATTGAATATGCTCCCATCTCAATTCGTGAGTCTCTAGTTGAGATGAAGGACATAGCAGAACTTATGATTGATTTGGCATATTCTGCCGTTCTTTTCAAAGATAGAGACATAGCCGAAGAAGTCTTAGATTTGGAAGAACGCGTAGATAGGCTGGCATATTTGGTTGCTATGAACGCCATGTTGGCCGCCAGAGACGCAGAGGATGCTGAACAGCTTGAGGCTTTATTGAGGGTAGCTTCCTCCACAGACAAAATTTCTGACGCAGCAGCCGATATAGCAATAACGGTCCTTAAAGGTATAGAGGCGCATCCGTTAATCCTCAAGGCAATAAGAGGTTCTGAGGAGCCGATTACTAAAGTCAATATTGATCCGCAGTCTCAGCTATGCAAGAAGGCGCTGGGAGAATTGAGTTTGGAAACTGAAATTGGCGCAGATATTATTGCAATCAAGAGAGGGAAAAAATGGATATACGATCCTAGCGAAAAAACGAAGATTGAATCCGAAGATATTCTATTCGCTAGAGGTTCAAAGACTGGGATTAGGACCCTTTCAGCCCTAGCATCCGGAAAGGAAGGAATTTGAGGTGGCAAGAAATCGAAGAAAAAGATAAACTCCTCAAAATCGCTGAGTCTCTCTTTCGTACACTAAAACAGAAGTCAGAAAAGATGGTTGATCTAGCTTTTTCTGCTCTGCTATTTGGTAGCAAGGAGATAGCAGAGGATGTCTGCGAAATGGAGGAAAGAATGGATAACCTACACGTAATGTTTGAACAGACGATCATAACGCTGGCTAGCACAGTTGAAGAGCCAAAGAAGCTTCTGAGTTTGCTTAGACTTGGCATAGCAACTGAGAACATTGCTGATGCTGCAAAGGATATTGCGGAGGTTGTGCTTCGAGAGATAAAGCCCCATCCGGTTTTTGCCAGAATAATGTCCGAGACGGATGATACGATCACCCGCGTTGAGGTGGGCTCAGGTTCGCCGATAGTCAATCGAAACATTGGAGATTTGCGTTTGAAGGATGAAACCGGCATGAAGATAATAGCAATTAGACGCGATAACGACTGGCTTTATAGACCGTACAAAGGCGTGAAGATTAAGGGAGGGGATATACTAATCGCAGAGGGGGCGCAAGAAGGACTGGAACTATTCGAAAGACTTGTACGCGGAGAAGAGGCAGAAGAAGAGTCGGATTAGAGTGTCTTTTTTGCTGTATTATTTCTGTGTGCCCAGGACAAAAGAATAATGTCACTACCTGCCTTTCGTTCTGGTATTTAGAACATATGTTCTAAATATTATCAAAGACAGAAAGTTAGGTTTTTTTGTCGAATTTTGGCGAATAAGAGAAATCAAAATCTGCTTACTCGATACCTTTAAATATATTGCTATTTATCCCCTTTTCTACCTACTAATACTTTTGTGAGGGGATGAAACTATCCAAGAGAAGGATACTAGTTACCGCAGCACTTCCTTACGCGAATTATGAACTACACCTAGCACATGCCCGGAGTACCTATATTCCTGCAGACATATACGTAAGATATCATCGTCTAAGAGGAAATGAGGTTTACTACGTCTGTGGGACCGATGAGCACGGCACTCCGATATCGGTTGAGGCAGAGAAGGAGGGTGTTTCCCCGAAAGATATTGCGGATAAATACTACAAATCAGACTTGGAAGATTTCGAGAAACTGGGGATATCCTTTGATAATTTCTCAAGAACAACAAGCGAGATTCACTATGAAACTGCTCAATGGTTCTTCAAAACACTTTACGACAGTGGGTACATTTATTCAAAAACCATACTCCTGCCTTACTGTGCTCACTGCGGAAGATTTCTGCCCGATCGGTTTGTTACAGGTACCTGTCCGTACTGTGGCTTCGAAGAGGCAAGAGGAGACGAGTGTGAGAACTGTGACAGAGCATTAACAGTGGGAGAGCTTCTGGATCCTCGTTGCCGTTCCTGTGGAAATCCGGCTGAGGAAAGGGAGAGTGAGCATTGGTTCTTAAGACTCTCCGCCTTTGACAATAGACTGCGTAGATGGATAGAGGAAGAAGATCCCATATCAATCTACGGAAAGCAATACATGATAAAGCAATATCTCGACGCCGGACTGACCGATGTATGTATTAGTCGAGATCTTGACTGGGGGGTCCCTGTGCCTCTCAAGAAAGCCAAGGGGAAGGTGCTTTATGTTTGGTTTGAAAACGTGATAGATTACGTTGACAGTACTAAGGAGTTATCGCAAAAGCTTGGTAAGCCGCGGCTTTGGGAGGACTTCTGGCTTAAGAAAGAAGATGTCAATACAGAGCTGATTCATTTCATCGGAAAAGGAATAATATACCATCATTCTCTGCTCTGGCCTGCAATTCTGATGGGGTGTGGGTATAAGCTCCCAGATATCATCCCGACTTATGCGTATGGGAATCTCGAAGGAAAGGCAATGTCCAAAGGTAGAAGATGGTATATTCCCCTAGGAGAATTCATTGAGGACTTCGGTCCGGATTCACTACGATATTATTGGCTTATCATATCACCACTCACAGAAGATGCAGACTTCAATTGGACAGAATTTGAAAAAAGACATAACGACGAGCTTGCAGACATTTTGGGAAATTTTGTTCATCGAGCTTTGATGTTTGTGGAAAGATTCTTTGAAAAGAAAATCCCTGAAGCAGCAGAACATGATGAGTACGACCAACAAATCGAAAAACGCATCATTGAGACACAGAAAGCTGTCAGCGAAAGCATCGAAAGATTTGAGTTTAGGTCAGGACTTCTAAGCATTATGAGTCTGGTCAGAACTGGAAACAAATACTTGAATGATAAGGAGCCTTGGGCTACGATAAAAACTGACCCAGAAAAGGCGAAAAACACAATAAACATCTGCGTTCGCATCGTGAAAGCGTTAACCGTTCTGCTAGAACCATATCTACCATTTACGGCAGAACGAATCTGGAACATGCTCAATCTTGAGGGAAATGTTCACGAGCAACAATGGAATGCAGCGCTGGAAGATGTTCCAGCAGGACATGGTATTAAGACTCCACAGCCGCTTTTTGTAAAACTTGAGAAAGATCAGATAAAGGCACAACGAAACAAAATCCTTCAAAGGCTAAAAGATTAGGCTAAATCGGCTGATTGAGCATCAGACCCCTACTGAAGCAATTGACTGCCACCATCGACATGAATTGTTTCGCCGGTAATGTAAGAAGCCTCATTCGATGCTAGAAAGACTATTACTTTGGCTATATCTATTGGTTGCCCAACCCTCTTTAAAAGCGTCCTTTCTGTGAAATATTCTTTCTCCTCTGTACTCATTTCCCACGTGTCAACAGCACCAGGCGACACTGCATTGACCCTGATAGGAGCAAGCTTTCTGGCCAGACCGCGAGTCAGCGGGGTGCCTGCCGCTTTGCTCAGAGTATAGCCCAATCCTCCAGGAGCATAATCCATAACAACATTCACTATATTTCCACCAGATTTCAACAAATTGGGTACGGCGAAATAAGAACATACTAGTATACCCATTATATTCGTGTGAACCATCTTCTTCCAAAGCTGCCAGTCGGGTCTGTCGAAGTCAAAAAACGGAGGCGGATGCTTGGCCGCATTATTGACCAATACATCGATTCGACCGAATTTCTCCATTGTTTCTCTTATCATCGAGGATACTTCTTTTGGACTAGATACATCTGCTTTAAAGGAGAAGGCCTCAGCACCTAGTTTGCGAATGTTCCTTACTATTTCTTCTGCCTTATCATGAGAAGAGAGATAATTTACTGTAATGTTTGCCCCCCTCTCTGCAAATAAGAGGGCAGTTTCGCTTCCTATGCCACCACTTGCTCCAGTTATGATTACAGACTTTCCTCTAAGACTCATTTTTATCAACCAACGCCATAATCACTGACTCAAGGTTCTCATTTCCTTTTAATTGAGATCTTAAAACAATCATATTCCGATGGATTTGAGATCCTTTAGGATGAAATGTGGCTCAGCATTTTGAATTTGCGTTCTGTCATGAGGCCCAGTCAGGACAGCAATAGTTAAGGCCCCCGCTTTTCTTCCAGACTTTATGTCTAGGGGGCTGTCTCCAACAACCGCACAGTTACTTGCTGCCATTCCCAATCGTTTTGCTGCTTCAAGTATTATGTCCGGAGCCGGCTTATGCTGTTTCACTTCATATCCGGTAACCACTGTGTCAAACAGTTCAACCAGATTGAAGCGTTCAAGTTCTTCCAAAGCAAATTTTCTATACTTCGTTGTGGTTACACCAAGCTTAAAATCGTGTTCCCTGAGTTTCCGAAGAAGACTATCAACACCTGAATGAAGCTTTGTGCATTTCAGCCCATAAATAGAGTAATACTCCCTGTACTCTAAGACATACTGCCAGATTTCTTTATCTGATAAAGCGGGGATAAGAATGCCAAATATCTGTTCCAATGGCATTCCAATAACCTTGGCTACCTTGTTCCTATCATAATGGTGCTCCTTGGAGTCAAGGACCTTTGCAATGGTTTTGAAAATTGCGTCAGATGAGTCAATCAAGGTACCATCTAAATCAAACAGGAATGCTTTGATACGATATTCGAGCGCATTGTTTAAATCACTTATTTGGAGTTTCATACTTCTCCCACTCAAGCGGATACTGCTTTGCCATATTTCTTCTTAAGCAGCCTCATCCAACTTTCGATTCCGACAGTTTTAATCTGATTGTTAGCTTCAATTATTGTTTTTTTGTAGTCCGACATGGGCTCTCTCGTTAATCTACTACACGGAAAATCTTTGCATTGATAGCAAAAATCTATATTTCTCTCAACGCAGCAGTCTCGAACTGGGCAGTCAGACCACCAAGACCACCCTCCTCCGAAACGACAACCTTTGCAAGGCTCATCTTGGGAGGCCAACCACTTCAGACCTCTTGCAAATTCGTTAAAGTTACAGGCATCGCTTGTATCAGCAATTAGCCTCAGCGAATTGTACGTTTCGACAAATACTAGGAGATCTCTTGCTGCTTCAACTATAGTTCCTTTATGGTAATCACAAAGGGCACAATGATACATTCCACAATAGGACAGATACTTGTATTCTTTCTTCATAAACTTGGCCCCCCTAGTGCATCATTTTGTGGAGGATTGACCTCTGTATTCTCCCCCCAAAATCCACTCTTATCAAGCACCTCTCATCGCTTCTGGAATCTCAAGGCGATCAGCAACCATCTCGGCGACCTTCTTTCCATAAATAATCTCTAAGATTTTAAGACCTAAATCCAGAGAACATGAGACCCCGCCAGCTGAGATAATATTCCCGTCCACGGAAACACGAGAATCAACTACCTCGCAGGAGTCTCTCAGTTGCTCTCTATACTCATGATGGGTGGTAACCCTCCTTCCCTTTAGTATTCCCGCTCCCTCCAGGATTAATGCACCAGTACACACGGAACAGACAATATGGTTTTTGGCGAAGTCTCGTATCCTTTCTAGAAGGTTTCTATCGTTGATCAGTTTCGTTACTCCTTTCCCACCCGGTACTATTAGCAAGTCATAACCCTCAAAGTCTTCGACAATTTTGCTGGGCTTCACCAATAGGCCGTTTGCGCAGACAATCGATTCTTCGGAAGCTATAAGATCAGTTTGAATTCCTTTTTTGATAGGCAATGTTCCTTCGTCTTTCATTGCCTGGGTCTTAGCTAACACCTCAAACACACCGACGAAATCTAGCTCCTCCACATTCGGAAAAATGTATATTCCAATTCTCTTCATTTTGGAACCCTGTGTCATTCATTCAGTTATTGAAACATAGAAGTGAAACTGAAGTATGGATTGATGCGGTCGCCGGGATTTGAACCCGGGTCGTGGGCGTTCTTCTCCGAGTCACTATTTGCGGATTGGCAGGCCCATGTCCTAAGCCAGACTAGACTACGACCGCTTATTTTTAGATGACTTCCGTTTTTTTTAAACTTTTCGAATACTAAGAAGTGTATTAAAGCAATTATATGAGTTTACCACCCTTGAAGTAGATTCCATAGAACAGTTTTTATAAGGAAAGTAAGTAGAAAATAGAATAAATGTGGGGCGGGTAGTCTAGTCGGCTATGATGCCGCGTTGACGACGCGGAGAGAGTTGGAAGAAAACTCACGAATGTCGAGAGTTCGAAACCCTACGGTTCTCTTGAGGGAGAAAGTCTCTCCCCGCCCACCAATTATCCGGGTTCTCCTATTAGATACCATCAAACCGTTCCAACTGCTTTTGAAGTCCTAAATATCCTATTCGACGTAAATCAAAGATGAAGCTTTTGTCCTTGATAAATACCTTTAACTGAGCAGAATATCGAATCCTGTCGGAAATGTTGTCCGTTAGGCTACTTCTCGACTCTCCTCTCGACTGTCTCAAAGACACGGACCTACCGCCGCATTTCGTATCCCTATCGGACAGGTGCTGACTCCCATAGAAAGCGATGGATCTGAGATCTCCGCTTCTTCCGCAGCTTAGAAGAGGTCAAGCAAATTGAGGATCTTAAGCCTATCCTCAATACTAGGCACTCCACATGCACCATAAGTTTGGTGGACCGGAGGGGATTTGAACCCCTGGCCTACGGATTCCTACAGAACATAGGAATTCTCCGCCATGCCAAGGCGGCGATCTTCCGCTGATCTACCGGCCCTTTTTTGGTCTTATAATCTTATTATCGAAGAAAGGAGACTTCGAGTTTGGAGGTGTTAGTTTTTTAGACTTTTTATGTGGTTCGTGTTTTATTAAAGGTTTTGTTTGCCCAATCGTAGCTTCTTATTCGTTTAGAAGCCCCGAAACCACATGCAGCGCAGTATCTTTTCTGAACATGATAAGATCTTCTTCCACATCGTCTGCATCTTATGTGGGTCTTTTTTCCGCTCCTCTTTCCAAAAGAGGGTGTACCTTTTCCCATAGACTTAGCACTCCTTACAGACGGTCACAAGCTTCTTCTATTTTGTCGGCGGTGGCGATATTATTATTACATTGTCCCCCCGCACTACCACCGTGCCCAGTGGTTTCGATTGCTCACTCTCTTGTTCAATTAGCTCTACTGCATCCTCCAGAATGAGATTCATGTGTTGGTCAAATCCCTTCAATTTCCCTCGAAGACCACGTCCTCCTTTTAGTTTTACAAGAACGCTCTGGTCTATCGATCTCTCCAGCAGATCCAGCGGTCTTTGTCCACTCATTTCGCATGTCTCCCAAAGAAACGATAAATACGCAAAGAAGATTAGATGAGACATATTTAAAATTATTGCTGGAAAAAGGTATTCTATTACGTTCGGGTGAGCAAAATGAGGATTAGAAAAAGACATCTTCTAAGCTCAAAGGATTTGAAGCGACTTAGGGAGACTTTGATAGATCTCTCGTTCTATAATGAATTTCTGGTTCCCAAGGGTGCAAACGTGGAACTAATCCATTTAGAAGATATGGAATTGTATGCAATCGATAATAGAATTCAGTTTATTAAGAGGAAGGAAACGATATTTCCCGCATTACAGGCTCTTTTGGAGGGGGAGGTAAAACTTCCTCACGTAGTTGTTGATATGGGTGCCGTTCCCTATATTGCACGTGGAGCTACAATAATGGCGCCTGGGATAGTCAAGGCTGATGAAGGCATTGGAAGCGGAGACACGGTCGTGGTTGTTGATGAAATTCATAAGAGACCGTTGGCTATCGGAATTGCACTTATGACTACAGTGGAGATGAAAACCACAAAAAGGGGGCGTGCAATAGATAATCTTCACCATGTAGGAGACAGTATATGGGATTTCATAAAGGAGTTTCAGGCAAAGAGAGGAAAGTAAGACCGTCTTGCTGCGTATTTCCCGGATAACATAAAGCTTAAAATTCGACCATTGTCTAATCTAAATCTAACCTAAAGAGATGCACTCACGCTAGGTGGTATTGGTGGGAATACTTAAGAGGCTTTTTGGCAGAGGGCGTGAAAAAGACAAAACAGAAGACCATGAAAGAGATATCAACTACGAGGGGGCGGTTGTCGAGGGGGAGGAATACCTAAGAGAGTTAGGCGTATTTGATGAGGGGTCGCTTGATGAGGGGATTGGTTTGGAGGAGATTTATATCAAGTCAATTCCTTTGTACGGGCTTGATGATGTTCCTTCCATTGCCAGCGAACTGGAGGATGGAAATATCTTGGTGTTGAACGTATCCCCTCTTGTCCGCAAAGATGATTCTGCTACGAGGGAATTGAAAAGAATAGTAGATCGGCTTCGAGGGCTCTGTAGAAGTTTGAGAGGAGATATCGCGCAGCTTGGAAGCAACTACATTATTGTTACTCCATCGTTTGTACGAATTTGGAGAAGAAAGAAAACTAGGGAAGAAGAGTAGTTGGATTTTTATTTGACACGAATTGTTTCTAGATTCTGTGGAGCTTTTGTTTCTAAACGGTAAACTCTGTGAATTGCGCTGGCTAAGCTTGTGCATTTAGTGCTTTCACCGTGACACGTAAGGATGTTTTCGGGTTTTGGTGAGATCTTTTGAACAAAGTTCATTAGTTGCCTTCTATCTGAATGACCTGAGAAACCTTCAATTGTGTGAAGAGAGGCGTCTACGTTCACAATTTCGGTACGTCCATTTCTGGATCGCATGGGAATCTCATGCCATCCTTTCTGAACTCTGCGTCCCAGCGTGCCTTCCGCCTGGTAGCTTACAAATATCACACTGTTTCTCGAATCGGGAGCCATCAGACGGAAATATTCTACTGAGGGGCCGCCAGTCAGCATTCCGGAGGTAGCCATAATGATACAAGGATCCCCTTCGACTATGTCAGTTCGTTCGTTCATATTGTCAACTTGTACAAAGAAATCAGCCAGAAATGGATTATGGCCATAGTGAAATATCTTCTCTCGAAGATTGTTGGCTAGATATTCGGGATGAGTTGTATGAATCGCTGTAGCTTCAGATATCATGCCATCTATGTAAACTGGAACTTCATTCAGTATACCTTTTCTCATGTATTCCTCAACGACTATTATGAGCTCCTGAGCTCGCCCTACTGCTAAGACAGGTATTAGAACCTTCCCGCCCTTGCTCGTTGTCTCATTTATGGCGTTTACTAAACGTTTTTCCGACTCTCTTCTTGGCGGCATGTTGTCCTTGGAACTTCCGTAAGTGCTTTCAATTATCAGAGTTTCGAGACGGGGGAAGTTGCAGACAGCCTGTTCGAGCAAACGAGTTCTGGCGAATTTAAAATCACCAGTATAGGCAATGTTATGAAGGCCTTCGCCTATATGCAGATGCACGATGGCCGATCCGAGGATGTGTCCGGCATTATGTAATGTTAGTCTAATATCGGGTGCTATGTCAGTTACCTCACCAAATTCCAAGGGAATGGTATGAAGTACCGTTTTCTTGATATCTTTTTGGCTATAGGGCAGAAGTTTTCCCTCTCTTTGGGCGACCTCCAGGTAGTCCAGTTGGAGCAGAGTCATAAGATTTCGGGTGGCACTTGTACAGTATATCGGTCCATTGTATCCATACTTGAATAGGAAAGGAAGAAAACCAGAATGATCCAGGTGAGCATGCGTAACGACTACTGCATCTAAAGATTCTATGGTAAATTCAGGTACGTCCAAACGTGGAAAAGCGTGAGTAGATGAGCCTACATTAACACCACAGTCGACTAATACACTGCTCTCAGGTGTTTGGATAAGCATTGCTGTTCGCCCTACCTCTCTGAAACCACCCAGCGTAGTCATTCGAACCCAACTTTCCCTAAACACAAGTGGTCTATGAATCCTTTCACCCATATTCCTAAGAATTTGCTTTCTTGTTTCTCCTTCATTTTGAAGAAGATGACGTATTTGCATTATAGTCTTGGAATCAATAGGAGGGGTTCTTATGACAGAAGGGCGCCACAGGGTCGATTTCGTTATATCTTTTAGAGTCACTCCATTTCTTCCTATAACTAGGCCTGGCTTCTTAGCCTCAATTACGACTTCTCCAACGCTCTGATCAAAATAAATCTGGGTAATTTCTGCGTCGGCAGGTACCAATTCCCGAATTCTCTTTTCAGCATCTTCCGGAAGAGTTCTAACAGATGGATCAGATCTAAGTACAATTCTTTTTCTGATTTGCCTTACGAGATTCTTTATTGTCTCACCATTATCCATTAGAACTACTGGGTTTTTTGAGTAAACTGCGATTTCAGGCCCCTCGAACTCAATACTGGAAATCATAGCGTCGGCGGGCAATTCTTCTATTATTTGCTGTCTGATTTCACTCAAAACATCCTTAGATAACAAATTCTTATCTCCTCCTGGAGAACGTGGTGCTTAGAAGTTTGGTAAGGCCATGTGTAGGCAATCTAACGTCGTTTCTTAGTTGTAGTTAATTTCTCTATTTCTGCCCAAACTTCCTTTTCGGGCGTCCTACTAAAGCCCGATTTTGAAATTGTCACAACATCAATACCGTTGCCGGTGGCAACATCCCGTTCAAGGGCAGAATGAACTGCTCGGATGACCAAGGGTATTCCATCTCTAACGGTCAGTTTATCGTTATATGAATCTTCCAAAACGCCATAAGCGACTGGTGAACCAGATCCTGTTGAGACGAACTTATCTTCGACCACACTCCCGAAAAGATCAAGTATAAACAATCGAGAGCCTGTATCATCCAGTCCACCAATTACAACCTGCAAGATGTATGGAAATAACCTCGACTGAAAGAAGATATTGGCAAGTAATCTAGCAGCAGCACCAACACGAATAGGGGCTTCTTTCTGAATTCTATATAGGCTAGCGGAGGCCCGCAATATGTCCATAGCGGTTTGCGCATCAGCCACGGAGCCCGCAATTGTTGCTCCAAGGTGCGTATCGATTTCAAATATTTTTTCAGTATGTTTATGAGCTACTAGGTATCCAGCAGTAGCTTGTCTATCAGCAGCTAGGACAGTGCCGTCATTGCAGACAACACCCACTGTTGTTGTTCCAGTAAGGAGTTTCTGCGTTTGCTCATTCGTATATGAATGGTACATGAATTATGCCTCAGGTATAGGTTTGCTGCGCTAAATCTTTAAAAACTCGGAGCGTAAATCTAAGATAAGCTTATAGAGTGTTTTTCTTACGTATATTTAAAGATAGCGTTCCACACTTTTTATTCTGTAATCGATAATATAAGAATCTATTTATAATATCGACTCGTCCTTATTTAGACGAGCCGGGGTGAGAAGATGTCATCATTGTCAATACATAAAATGCAGCTTCCCAGAGAGATAACTATCGGACGTGACACGCTAGGAATTGTGGGGGAAATTTGCTCGAAGCTTGGTTATAGAGGAAATGCGCTGGTTATATCCGGTCCGCACACAATGAAGATTGCAGGGCAGCAAGCCGTCAATTCATTATCTGAAGCAGGATTCAAGGTTTCTACAACAGTTGCAGGCGAGGCTACGCCAGAAACAATAGCAACTACCCGCAAGAAGATAGTTTCAGTTCAACCTTCGATAGTTTTGGGAGTAGGAGGGGGCAGAGTTATTGATATTTCAAAACTTTCCTCTGCCGAGGAGAAATTGCCTTTCATAAGTATACCAACAACTGCCTCTCACGACGGTATAGCCTCACCAAGGGCTTCGATTAAAGGTGGGAAAAAACCTCATTCAATTAAAGTCGAGTCACCGATAGCGATTGTTGCAGATACCGAGATTATAGCCAAAGCACCTTACCGTCTTCTGGCATCAGGTTGTGGTGATTTGATTGCGAATTCTACGGCTGTCAAGGATTGGGAACTCTCATACAAGCTGAGAAACGAGTACTACGGAGAATATTCAGCCTCTCTTTCTCGAATGTGTGCAGAACTTGTCATCCGTAATGCATCATTAATCAAGCAGAAAACGGATGAGGGCATAAGAATAGTTCTGGAGGGGCTGATCTCCAGCGGTGTTGCCATGGGAATTGCAGGAAGTAGCCGTCCCGCAAGTGGTTCAGAGCATATGTTCAGTCACAGCTTAGATCTGCTCTCAAAGAATCATGCATTGCACGGAGAGCAATGCGGTGTGGGTGCTATAATGATGATGAATCTTCACGGAGGCGACTGGCAAAAGATACGCGACGCATTAAAGGAAATTGGTTCCCCAACTACTGCTGGAGAGTTAGGGGTAGGTTCAGAGGATATAATAAATGCCCTGTGCTATTCACATAAAATAAGGCCCGACAGATATACAATACTGGGTGTCAAAGGCCTAACGAAAGAGGCTGCAGAGCGCCTAGCGAGAATAACAGGAGTAATCAACTAGCTAAGCTAAGGACGGAGAATCCTGAAATTATTACATGATGGAAGTCAAGACTGTCTGAGGAGCCAGATTTGAGTTCTAGAGAAACGGAGAAGCCGCAGTCCCTTGGTGTCTAAATGCCAATAGAAACTGACGGCTATTGGAAAGATTAATTGACTTATCATCCAACCGAGGGGGATGGATTTTTGGAATGGACACTGATTCAGCTGTCAGCCTCGACGAATCTCCGATTTGTATTGTTTTTATTGATAGAATGTGTAACTAACATAGGAGATATGTGAGATGCCTGTCGTAGCAATTGGAGAGAAACAAGCGAAACCTGGCACAGAATTCATGTTTAGTGATTCGTTTGAAGAGTGTAAGAGTTGTGATCTACGCCGAATATGTGTAGGTAATCTCGAACCCGGGCGTATTTATGAAATAATCAGAGTGAAGAAAAAGAAACATTCTTGTAGTCTTTATGAAGGGGGGATCGTTGTTGTGGAGGTTGAAGAAGCAAGGATTAAGGCCATAATTGATGCCAAAAACGCTTTTGAAGGCGCCACCATAACACTAAGATTGCCCACGTGTAAGCAGCTCTCCTGCAACTATTATGGGCAATGTATTCCAGATGGGCTTTATGATAACGACAGAATAAAAATCATTAAGATATACAGTAAGAAAATTGATTGCCCGCAAGGTCGACGTCTGAAATCAGTTCAGCTCAAGAGATCTTCTTTTTGAAAAGTTTCCACAAAAGATATGGTCTCAATCGTAGTCAGAAATCTTCCAATGTCTTTTGCAATTCCCCTCTTAACAAACTGTATTCCCTCAAGAAACATAGCATCTTTGGGAACGTCTATGTTTGCTTTTCTGTTCTTTACATCGACTTTGAAGTTCTCTATAGGAATATCGATTATCCTCCGCTCTATTAGAGCCTTTATTTTATCTATTACTCTCGTAAGTCTCTTTTTGACGGTAACCTCATACACCAGAGTCTTTCCAGCCAGCGGGGGGTTATAGTCTACACGGACCCTGCCCCCGCCAACGCTAATCACTGTGCCCCTGCGCGTACCTATTTGAACGCGCATACCAGGACGGGGTTTAACATCCTGTCGTCTAAATTCTCTGATGGATAGAACTTTGATAGCGCTTGGGTCTCTTTTTCCAAATCCTTTCTCGGGGACGACTTCAATCGTTTCTGTCTGTCCGAGTGCTAAACCTTCCAGTGCTTCATCCAGCCCTTTGACAACCCATCCTTCCCCGATTATGATCAAACGAGGTTTGTATGTCGTTTCTTCAGAGAACACATTTTCTTTCTTGGCAACATCTTCCAAGGTAACATCAAAAAGATCATTGGTTTCCTCTACCCGCCCAATTAAATCTGCCAGTATGAAATCCCCTTTCTTCAGGGACCTAACATCGCTTTTTGATTTTGTCAAAGATAACCACCTACAGAAGCCAATTTACAGAGGTTCAACGGAAAGATCTGATGTTAAGCTTAAGTTTTAACTTTATCGGCCGAAAGGGCCTCCGCACGAACTCCTCCTGCAGTTTGCTATAAAGGCCTACAGACAGTGCTTTATGTTCTTCTCCGTAAGAAGACTCCAACTGAGGGGGTGAAGGCGGATTGCGAGGAATAAGATGCTTGGTTTTACGACAGACACGTGGAATTGAGTCGAGGTAGCACTCGCCGATTCGTAAACACAGAGTTTCAGGGCAGGAACTGTCCGCAGAGCCAGTAAGACATATCCCGCTGGGAATGGAAGAAGCAGGAAGCTCCGCCCAAAAGGACGGAGTAGTTCACATTCTTACCACTACCAAAAATAAAATAAGTAGCAACGTCGAAAGAATCTCAAATATTGTCAATGGAGGAGATTTCTTGTCTATTACTATGAGATGGAATAGAACACCATCCATCGGCATTGCTATATTTCTTATAGGACTTGCAGGCATCGCTCAGATTCCTGCAATATTGTTTGCTCAGATCTTTCTTGTAGTCAACAGTGAATACCTGTTAGTATTGGTACCGTCAGGAGTGACTCTGGTTTTATCTGCAGCCGAGATACTTCTAACCGAGACACTGATCCGCAGGAAGAAAGGCAGAAGAAAACAGCTGTTCGGCTTTGCTCTAAGAGCGTCTTTGGTTGTTCTAGGAATCTTTTTTGCAATATATTTTCTGCCATTTGCACTCAGCTACGTTCTAATTCCCCCAGAGCCAATAAGAACTCTTTCTAGAGCTGCCAAGTTCGTGATTGTGATAAACTCAGCGGCCATAACAACTGCAATCGTAGCTTCTATTTTTGAGCTTAGCTCCAGGACTAGATAGAGTCGACCAGCTGCCGGCTAAACTCTCGCCAAGACCTTTATGTTTCATTTATATTTAATTGCTAGAGGAGTGTTGGTTTCTGGTTGCAGCCTATGCTGTTGAATTAACTGAGATGTCCAGAGTACAAATTAGGAGAGGTAGGCATCAATGCTCTACAAAGCATTAATCTAAGGATAAAAGAAAAGGGTTTTACTGCAATTGGGGGGGGTATCGGGACTTGGGGAAAACGCTTCTGAACACTAGGAGCATTGAAAAATGTCGTATGTTGACTTACAGCTGCTAGTCAACACGGACATTCAATCTATAGGAAATCTCTGGAGTTTTGTGTCGGTACTCTGAGTCCTACATCTGGCTATACCGTTGTTTACTGTTGTTAGTACTCTAACCATGTTGACCTCATATAGGAAAAAGGACTTGACGATGATGAGAGCTCTGGGAGTAAAGCGTATGAGGCCTCTCAAAACTCTCATCGCGGAGAGCACCGTGCCTACGACGGGAGGAGGTACGCCGGGAATAATTGTTGGGATAATCTTTACATCGCTATTTCATATTCAGATGCCCGTTCGGCCCCCCGTCCTCACGTCTTTGACAGTTTTGATGACCATAATAGGCTCTCTCTTCGCAACTTGTCTTATCTCAAATGTACTCAGCATATCAAATAATAAGAAGCCCACCAATAGAAACAGCATAAGATGCGCTTTTCATTTTAAAGAAGCGAATCACAGGAATTACATAAAAAATATAACGGAGTTTGACAGAAAAGGACTGCCATAAAACACGTCTCAGGAGAAATTACCGTTGCCCAAAAGAAAATCAAAGAAGCATGATAGTACCGTCCGAACTCTTGCAGTAATTGGAGCAATATTATCTATTATCTTCGGGGTCTTAGGAATATTCGGATATGGAATCATTGGCGTACCTATCGCTTTTGGACTTGAAAGAGTCTTTACTGCAGCAATTGTAATAATCATCGGACTCATAGTACTGGCTAGCTATAGTGTGATCAACATTTCACTCAAAGTGAACACGCACTGGATAACGCTTCTCATTCTCGGAGTGATTTCGATAATCTTTGGCGGCGATGTTGGAGCGCTTCTTATCATCATAGCAGGATTAATAGCTGCAGTGGTTCAATAAAACTCCCTTCTTTTTTTCAGTTTCAATAAGGACATCCGTAAGTGAGCAAAGAAGAATAGGTCAAGGTTTTTTTACTAATAAATAACATCTTTCTATCATTAATATGCCGTGGGGTTTCTTTTGAAAAAGGATAAAATAGAACCAAGATTTAAGATCTGGTTAGAGTTCGAAGACAAGCCTATCTTGGGGATAGGCGGGGCCATGCTACTCCAGCTTGTGAAGGATAAGGGCTCCCTATCAGCTGCTACAAAAGCACTTTCTATATCCTATAGACATGCTTGGAATCAGCTTAATAAGATTGAAGAAAGACTGGGAGAACCTATAGTTGAGAGGTTCAAGGGAGGACTCAAAGGAGGAGGAATGCAACTCACAGACTCTGGTAACGCTATTCTGAAGAAATTCCAGAGATTTAAGACGTACCTAGAATATGCTCTTCAGAATCCAGAGTTATGGGAGGCGTACGGTCTGAGGACTAAGGAAAGGAATAGAGTAAAAGGAAAAACTGTTGAAGTCAAGAAGGATGCGCAAACAGCACTAATAAAGATTGAAGTAGAAAGCCCCGTATTAGTTGCTTCCATAATTACTGAAGAGGCCGTTGATGCTCTTGATCTAAAAGTAGGAGATAAGGCCAAAGTAATCATAAAGGCGACAGAAATCATGGTAGATAAGGGGGATTCGTGATGGAACTAAGTGCCAGAAACAAACTGGAGGGCAAAATCTTAGAAATTGACAAAAAGGGAGTAATTTCAAAGGTGGAGATCAAAGTAGACATACCATTTACGATTACCGCCGTGATCACAAGAGAGGCTGCTGAAGAGTTAAAAATAAAGGAAGGGGACATAGTAGAGGCCATTATCAAAGCGACCGAAGTCATGCTATCAAAATGAGTGTTGGGAGAGGTATCAAAATGATAAGATTGATCATTTTCGACGTAGATGGGGTTTTGCTTGAAGCGCGGAGTTTCTGGACCTATTTGCATGAAAAACTTGAGACATATAACGAAACAGAATCTAATCGGAATATGCAGATGTTTTTTCAAGGAGAACTGTCATATCAAGAATGGTCAGATTTAGAGGCCAGCGCGTGGAAGAATATTCAGTATGAGAAAGTGAAGCAATTGCTTTTAGACATCCCATTAACAAAAGGAATAGAAGAGACTTTGAACAAACTTAATGAGGAGAAATACATTACTGCAGCAGTTTCTAGCGGTGGATTATTGAGTATTCTTAAAGAGAGATTTGCCAACCTAAATCTTAAGTACATTTACGCGAATGATTTGGAGCAGAAGGATGGAATTCTGACGGGGAAGACAATAATTAATGTGCCCTTCGATAAGAAAAAACAGGTTGTTGAGGAGAATGTACTGGCAACCGAGGGAGTAGAATGGGAAGAGTGCGCTGTAATTGGCGATTCTATAAATGATCTTGAAATGTTCAGAGCTGCAAAACTGAGAATAGCATTTTGCCCCATAGATGCTGCGCTAATCCCGATAGCAGATCATGTGATACGAGAAAAAGATCTTACTCAAATCATACCTTATTTTGAGAAATTATTGTGAATTAAATCAAACCATGTTTCTGATAATTCCTAAGAATCTGTATCAAAAAGAACATATTCCCAATTTGAGGAGAGGATGAATGATGAAGGCAGAGATTGAAGATACTTATGCAGAAGCATTTGATGGGCTGCTTGCCAGGATTCTGATTACCGCCAAGGACGAGAAAAGACTCGTAAAAGCAGTCATGAGCGCAACAGCACTTCCCCTGACAGTTTTGGGAGAGGCAGAGGGAGGTATCGATAGGTGGCTGGACGTAGGTGAAACGCCTGATGGGCGTAAGGGAGCGATTATTCAGATTTGGATACTTGGGGGGGAAAATGCAGTGGAAACTCTAGAGATAGAGTTAGCAAAACGAATACGGCAGGGCATACTTGTTGTGCCGACTACGACAGTCTTCAACGCCTTGGAATCGAAGAAGAGAATCGATATCATGGACAGAGTCGGACATTGTGGTGATGGGTACGAAGAAGAAGTAGAGTACCTGGGCCGCAGAATGATTAATATCCCCATCATGATGGGTGATTTCCTGATAGAGCACCATTTGGGGTATGCTAAGGGCATAATGGGTGGAAACATATGGTACTTCTGTAAGACCATTGACGCGGTGCTGGAAGCAGGAGACAGAGCGGTTGATGCCGTAAGCAAGATAGACGGAGCAATTACACCCTTTGATATTTGCGCTGCAGGTTCGAAGGTTGAGACAAACTACCCAGAGATAGGCCCAACTACAAATCACCCGTACTGTCCAACACTAAGAGGAAGAATATCCGATTCAAAGGTTCCAGAAGGGGTTGTATCTATTCCGGAAATAGTGATAAACGGCATTTCACTCGAAATCGTAAAAGAAGCGATGAAAGCAACAATCAAAAGCGTTGAAGATGTGGAAGGGGTGGTAAGAATATCGGCGGGAAACTTCGGTGGCAAGCTAGGCAAGTACAAGATATTTCTCAAAGATATTATGGACTAGATGACGGCCTTTCCTAATCAAAAGGACCATCACCAAGAATCATGTTACGTGATTAGTAAGTTTGATCAGCGTATTTGTATCCAAAACTCCATCGATACACCTTATTTCATCAATTCTCCTGTTGAGTCCTTCGATCGATTCTGAGTCGATGAACATAGCTAAGTCATAGTCACCGGAGATTTCAAAAACCTTTTCTGAGAGTCTCTTTAATCTTGAGGAGACTTCGCCGGTTCTCAGCGGATCTGTTTTTATTAATACTATTCCCTCCGTTTGAGAAGCAGTTTCTACGGTGAACTTAATGATTATTCCTTTATCAAGCATTATTCTGACTCTTCTTCGAATTGCTCCCTCCGTTAAAGCCACTGTCTTTGCGATTTTTACATAGGGGGTTCTTGCGTTCTTTTTCAAGATTTTCAGTATTCTTTGGTCGATTCTGTCCATAGCCAAATCTCTTCATCTTATTTGTTAAAAGCATTACGATTTTCGTAATAGAATAGATTAAAACGGGTTTGAAAGTGGTTTTTATGAAAAGAGGGGAAGGTTGTCAAAGAGCGTAACATTTGAATATGTCCGGTGGCGATCTAGAGACTATACAATTCAAACGGAGAAGTGCTGAGACTTCACCTTCTGAGAACGTTTTAACGTATTACTTGAGACAAGGAGATGCTTTAAAGATGAGCAGGATAGACATAGAATCCGCAGAGAGAGTCAAGAAAATCCCAAAGTACGTATTCGTTGAGATAGAAGAACTTCTCAAGAAGAGAAAACGGCGAGATGCAATAATCTCGCTGAGCATTGGTGACCCGGACCTTCCCCCTCCACAATTCGTGCTAGATTCACTCGTTAAAGAAGCAATGGATCCGAGGAATCATAAGTATCCGACCTCTGAAGGCAATCTAGAGTTCAGAGAAGCGATTGCAAAATGGTACAAAGGTCGCTTTGGGGTGTCTTTGGACCCTGAAACAGAAGTTAGCGCCCTAATAGGATCAAAAGAGGGGTTATCCAACGTCATTCGAGCGTTTATCAATCCAGGAGACCGTGTTTTGGTTCCGGATCCATCTTATCCGGTTTATGCTCATGGCGGTGCAGCCCTATGTGATGGTATACCGGTGTTTGTACACCTTCGCGAAGACAGTGATTTTAAACCAGATCTTTCAAAGACTAATTCCGAAGAGGCGCGGATGATGATTTTGAATTACCCCAACAATCCTACTGGTGCCACTGTGGATAGATCATTTCTTAAAGAAGCAGTTGAATTTGCCTTAAAAAACAATTTAATCTTGGTCTACGATAATGCATACTCCGAGATAACTTTTGATGGATATACCGCACCAAGCATCTTGGAGATTGAAGGCGCAAAAGATGTTGCAGTTGAGTTTAATTCTTGTTCAAAGACATTCAATATGACCGGAGACAGAGTCGGCTTCGCCATGGGAAACGAAAAAATCATAGAGGCATTGAAAAAAGTCAAATCTCAAATTGATACAGGAGTTCCAATATTCATCCAAAGAGCAGCAACGGTGGCGTTGGAGAGCTACAGAGACGGTCGGCCTCCTAGACCTGTAGAAATAACCAGACAAACATACAAAGAAAGAAGGGACATTCTCCTCAAAAGACTGAGAGAAATGGGATTCAACCCAAAAACGCCGAAGGGTACATTCTATGTTTGGGTAAATCTGGGTTACGAATCGATGGAATTTACTAGGAAAATGATAGATGCAGGCGTCGTAGTAGCACCAGGTGCGGCATTTGGGAAACATAGCTGGAGTTATGTACGTTTTGCACTTACAAGACCGAAATCAGAGATAGAAGAAGCGTGCGATCGAATGGTAAAAGCCTTAGAAAAGGTTCAGAATTAGGATTTGGTGCGGCTGACGGGACCTTCGTGGAAGTAGAAAAACTTCCAATTCGAACCCGTGTTATTGGCTTTCTGACAAGTCCAGGATATCTGCATTTGTTGGAAGGCCAAGGTCCTAGGCCAGACTAGACCACAGCCGCACAAAAGATATGTAAAATGAATCTGATTTTAACTCTATCGGTCTCAGGATATCGCCTGAAGAACAGGCAGAAAAATGGAAGTAGTGTTCGTTCTTCCTTAGTAGTGCTCATTTTTCTCAAAAGATAATTGAAAAGTTAGCAAGGAAGTTGCTGAATCTAATCTGATGAACTCCTATATCTTTGCTAGGAGACTAGTGACCGTTTCAATATGACTAATTAATATGTGGCTTTCGAAAATCTCTTCTGGGAGAGTTTGATAGCCTCTTCGTACGTATACGCTATCCTTGCAGCCACCACCCAAGAGTCCAGAGGCTCTACATCGATCGATAGTTCCAGATCTGCAAGTTTCCTTGTCCGGGAACTGAAATCACCGTGAGGAAATCCTCCTATAATCACTGCGATGTCTTCTCTCTCTTTCAGTTTGTCAGTGAGTTCCTCCACAGTTGTCGGAATCCCACCTTCACTAAATAACAGTGTTTCTTGTGGCCTTATGTGCTCGATTAGCTGCTGAAGGGACTTGCGTTCAAGATGAATCAAAGGAGTGCCAGCTGGAGGCACTTTTCCGAACTTGAATAATTGCTCCATTAATCCGATGAATCGATTGTAGTTCTTAGGAAGCCTTACTTCAGGATTGATAAAGATGATATTGTCATCTATAGTGTGGACGTAGATCCTCAGTAATCCTGCCTTGTTCAAGGGAGTTCCCAGTATTGATAACAAGCAAAAATGAACGATGTCAGGTCTTCCGCGCTTCTCACTGTTAGGAATGCTACTAAATAAGGTATGGTGTAGGGATACGTCAAGGAGTAAATCACTGGGATTCTTCTTCGTTCTACGGGCCTGATTCCTTACAGAAGGATGGCTCCAGAACCGAGGGGGGATAGGTTCGAGACCAGACTCAACCAACAGAAAATGCAACATTTCGAAGACCCTCTAGAGGTAAAACAATTACGAACAGTTCTTGGCCTGCTTCATCTTGTTCTGGGTTGCTTTTTATCGTACGAAATGCAGGACCCAGAACGGCATCTTACATTTCGGTCCTTGTCAGCAAGTTGACGACATATATCTGTTGAGCAATTTATCTCTTTCTCCGCAAAAAGACTCCATCCGAGAGGTGGTGATGAATTGAGTTGTCTTTAAATGATTTCTTGATGATTAAATCTTGGACGAACTTAAAAAATCCCGGAAATAGGTTTGAGAGATGAACCGCACCTACAAATATCGCTTATACCCGACCAAACAACAAGAGACTCTTCTTACTCAATGGCTTAATACCTGCCGTGCGTTGTACAACAACTCGCTTGCAGAGCGAAGGCAAGCGTGGAAGACTAGCAAAAGAACAGTCACTTACACTGAGCAGGCCAACCAACTGAAAACCGCAAAGAAGACCAATCCACACTTAAGGAAGGTTCACTCACAGGTTCTTCAAGATATTCTAAGAAGACTTGACAAAACCTTCAAGAACTTTTTCAAACGGATCAAAATGGGAGAAAAGGCAGGCTATCCACGATTCAAAGGAAAAAACAGGTATGATTCCTTCACCTATCCCCAAAGCGGCTTTGCCCTCAAAAAGAAGAAGCTTACCCTATCAAAGATCGGTAAAGTAAACATTAGACATCACCGTCCTATCCCGTCTGAAGGAAATATCAAGACCTGCACGATTAGGCGTGACATAGACCACTGGTACGCGTGCTTTTCTGTTGAACTTCCCGAGGTCAAACCTTCCACCACACCTTTTCTACGAGAAGTGAGACAGATTGGTGTGGACGTTGGACTTAAGAACTTGTTGGCACTAAGCAGTGGTGAGATTGTAGAGAATCCACGCTGGTTTAGAAGGACTGAAAAAAAGCTGGCGAAAGAACAAAGGAGTCTCTCACGCAAAGAGAAGAGGTCAAATAACCGTGAAAAGCAGCGGATCAAGGTGGGACAATTACACAGAAAGGTGCGCAATCGGAGAAATGACTTCCACCACAAGATTAGTAGAGAGTTGGTCAACACATACGACCTGATCGTGTTTGAGAATTTGACGATCAAAAACATGGTAAAGAATCCACATCTTGCCAAGTCCATTGCTGACGCAGGGTGGGGACAGTTGATACGGTTTACCCAGTACAAAGCGGAGGAAGCTGGTACGCGGGTGGAGTGTGTCAATCCGAGGGGTACAACCCAAATCTGTAGTAGGTGTGGGAGTGTTGTTTCAAAAACCCTTGCAGTACGCGTTCATGAGTGTCCCTATTGTGAGCTCACGCTGGATAGGGATGTTAATTCTGCGATAAATATTCTGAACCGATCGCCTTCAGGGCAGGAACTGCCCGTAGGGCCTGTAAGACATATCCCGTTGGGGAATGGATGAAACAGGAAGCTCCATCCGAAAGGGCGGGGCAGTTCACATAAGAGTCTTGACTCTCTTCTCCAGTTTTCACAACGGAAACTAAATCTTGATTAATGAGCAAAACCTTGTTATGATAACTTGAACCTACCGATAGTCTCAATATCCTATGCGTTACGGGGCGATTCCTTGTCAAGACGTGGCCGATCGAATAGACGTATCCGAAAGATTGCAGAGGAGAGAATGAAAATACTACTTAGGAAGGCAGAAAGAGCAGTCGAGAATAGGAAAAGAGTTCAACGATACGTAGAGATCGCGAGAAGAATAGGAAGAAAATGCAAAGTCAGAATGCCTTCAGAGTGGCGTAGACGCATATGCAGGGGCTGCAACTCCTTTCTTCAACCAGGTGTTAGTTGTAGAGTGCGTCTGAGACAAAGACGTGAAGCGCACGTAGTAGTCACATGCTTGATCTGTGGAAGAAGAACAAGGTTCTTGACGAAAAGAGAGTAGTAGAAGGATGAAACTAAGGGTGAGAAGTATCCTATGAATGCAAGACCGGCGTACCTTCATGGATTTGGAAGGCCTTAGTATCTGTGGGTCCGCCTCTCCATTCATTGGAAATAGGCTCACTGCCGATAAAGTTAAAAAGCAATAAACTACTATTTTTTCAAACCAACCGTCATTACACTGTCCATGCCTGTTGGTGTCGGTTATGACTACAGTATTTGATGTCCCAGCAGATACGCTCATTAGAGAAGTCGCCAAAATATTGAAAAAAGATTATGAGCAAGTCACACCACCTTCGTGGGCATCCTACGTAAAGACAGGGTCCCACAAAGAAAGAGCTGTTGAAAATCCTGAGTGGTGGTTTGTTCGTTGTGCTTCCATTCTTAGAAAGGTTTACCTAACATATCCTATAGGTGTCTCAAGATTAAGAACGACCTACGGTGGAAGAAAACGTAAGGGAAGTCGTCCGGAGCATTTCCGTAAGGGAAGCGGAGCAATC
>JBHLPL010000083.1:0-8581 GCA_048939465.1 Promethearchaeota archaeon
AGTAATAGAGTTTGATGAAGCATCGGAAAACATGGGCATCATGCATAAAGTCGATGGAGTCGACATTGAAAAGGCCAAAGCTGGAGAACTCTTTGGATTGCGGGTGAAGGCAGTTTGGAAAAAACAAAGAGAGAGAGAAGGTTCAGTAACAGATATAATTCACTTCAAGCCATTAACAGGAGAGGGTTGATGTGTCGACCGAAAAGATTAGAGATCCACGAGACATAAAACATTGGCTTGGGAATATGGAAACCGACTATGTATATACGCTGGGAGTCGCGGGAGAGAGATTCTTCAGAGAAATCAAGGAGAATGCCAAGATTCTCGGAGCAAAATGCGAGAAATGTAATATCGTGTTTGTTCCGCCGAAAATGTATTGTGAAAGATGCTTCGGAGAATGTAAGGACTGGGTAGAAGTTAAGAATGAAGGAACGGTCCATACCTATACAGTAGTATATGTTGACGATAAGAACGAGCCTTTGGAAAAGCCCGTTATCTTCGCATTTGTTGAGATTACAGGTGCAGAAGGTGGTTTCATACATATGCTTGGAGAAGTAAATCCAGAGGATGTCTTTATTGGCATGGAAGTCGAGGCTGTCTTTGAACAGAAGGATAAGCGGAGTGGGTCTATAACAGACATAAAATACTTCAAACCTGTCTGATCTACATTTTCTCTTCCTTTCTTTTCTTTTTATTCCTTCCAGCAAAACCTATAAGTTATACAGTCCATATTATACTCTCGCTTAAAGTCAGGGGAGGCTGAGAGATTGTTTAAGTTTCCTTCAGCAGAATGGATCAAAGAGTTTCATAAAATATTAAATGAAAACGAATCTTATCAAGAAGCTGCAAAGAACTGGGAAGGAGATTTTCTCTTTGTAATCACACCAGACGAGGGGCTAGATAGAGAGTATGTCTACTACATGGATCTATGGCACGGGAAATGTAGAGCGGCCAGTCTTCTGAAGAGCCGAGATGAAAAGAAGGCCGCTTTTACTTATGAAGGCCCCTATTCAAACTGGAAGAAGCTACTTCAAGGCAAAATAGACCCAATTAAAGGTCTACTTACAAACAGATTCAGATTGAAGGGAGATATGGCAAAGGTAATGAGGGCCACCAAGGCTGCCAAAGAACTCGTCGCAACTACAATGAAAGTCAAAACGGAGTTTAAATGAAAATGCTGTGAGGCTGCAGTTATGTGGTTCTTTACTTCACCTAGGACGATTGCCTTCGGTGAGGGGAGCTTGGAATATCTGAGAGAACTCGAAGGAGAAAGAGTGTTTATTGTAACTGATGCAGTGCTAAGGAATTTAGGCATAGTAGACAAGGTCAAGGAGCAATTAAGAGATAGGATCGAAGTTTTGGTTTTTGATGAAGTTGAGTCAGAGCCATCAAAGCAGACTGTCAATAGGGGCGCAAAGATCCTTTCCAAATTCAAACCAGACTGGATCATCGGTCTCGGTGGTGGATCATGTATGGATGCAGCGAAAGCCATGTGGGTTCTATATGAAAGACCTGATTTAACCATAGAAAGCATTGATCCGATCAAGAAACTTGGTTTGAGGAAGAAAGCACATCTAATAAACATCCCAACGACTTCTGGAACAGGTGCAGATGTGACCTGGGCAGTAGTTATTACCGACACGGAGATGAAGGCGAAGCTTGAATTAGCTTCAAGAGAGGTGGTTGCAGATATTTCCATACTAGATCCGTCTCTGGTTTCGAACTTACCCCCCAGATTGACAGCAGATACAGGAATGGATGTTTTGGTTCATGCCATCGAGGCCTACACGGCTCAGTGGAAGAATGACTTCAGTGACGCTTTTGCTCTACGGGCAGTTCAGACGGTATTTGATTATCTGCCAAGAGCGTTCAAAAACGGGAAAGACGATCCGGAAGCACGAGAAAAAATGCACAATGCAGCTACAATGGCTGGATTAGCTTTCGGAAATTCACAGATATGTATTGCTCATGCAATGGGACATAGTCTTGGAGCTGTCTTCAAAGTTCCTCACGGTAGATCCGTTTCAGTCTTCCTCCCATACGCGATGGAATACAATTTGCCTGAAGCAACCGAACTATATTCTCAGCTCGCCGACGCGGTGGGTATTCGTAGGGGAGCCAATGAAGACAAAGCCAAGGAGTTTATTCGAGTCATCAGAAATCTAATGGAAGAAATCGGTGCCCCATCCAGAATAAGGGATATCGGTATTTCACGTGAAGAATTCGAGGCAAAACTGGATGAACTGACTGACAAGGCGATTGAATCAACCGGTACTATCGTCAATCCTCGTGTTCCGGGTGAAGAAGACTACAAAAAACTCTTCTTATACACCTACGAGGGCAAAGGCATAGATTTCTGAGTGAGGAATGCTAATGGGCTATACTTCCAGAATTTTGAGAGTAGATTTGTCAAAAGGTAAGATCTCTGAAGAGAAAACCGATAAGAGACTCACGAAGAAGTTTCTTGGCGGCAGTGGCCTTGCGTGCGGAATCCTCTATGATATGATAGATGAAAACACGAATCCCTTAGGGCCTGAAAACCCCCTCATTTTCATGACGGGGCCTCTGACCGGCACTATAGCACCTTCATGCGGAAGATACTGTGTATGTGCGAAATCTCCCCTAACAGGGATTTGGGGTGAATCAAATTCTGGAGGAAGATTCGGCCCTATGCTCAAGTTCTCAGGATTTGATGGGATTATTGCTACTGGAAGGTCAAAGAAACCCGTATATTTGCTGGTGATTGATGGCACTCCAGAGTTAAGATCGGCCAAAAGCCTGATGGGTAAGACTACTTTCGAAACCCAGGAATTAATAATCGAGGAAACTGGTGAGAAGAGAATGAGTGTGGCATGTATCGGTCCTGCAGGAGAGAATCTCGTTAAGTACGCTGCAATCGTGAACGATGGTCGAAAGGGGGTCGGCCGAAAAGGCGTGGCAGGCAGAACAGGAATGGGTGCTGTCATGGGCTCAAAAAGTCTCAAGGCAGTAGCAACTGTTGGTTCTAGGAGAGTCCAGCTGGCAGAATACGAGGAATTCAGAAAGGCAGCCAAAGAGGCAAATGCCATAGTCAGCGAGGCCACGAGTACAGATATGTATAAGCAAGTCGGTACTGGCGGCTTTGTCGATATGGCCCAAGAAATTGGTAGCATGCCAAACAAGTATTTTACTTCGGGTGTTTTCGAAGGTGCCGGAAGAATAAGCGGATCCACAATGACAGAAACAATACTTATAAGAAATTCGGCATGCTATGGGTGCCAAATTGGTTGTGGTAGGGTGATTGAAGTCAAAGAGGGAAAGTACGCGCTGCCTGAAACAGATGGGCCAGAATACGAGACTCTCTGTGCCTTTGGATCTCTTATTCTAAACGACAACCTGGAGGGGTTGGCTTACGCAAACTATCTCTGTAATGCCTATGGCATCGATACAATCAGCTGCGGCTCAACAATAGCATTTGCAACATACCTCTATGATAAGGGAAAGATATCTAGAAGTGATACCAGGGGAATTGAGCTCAACTGGGGGGATGTTGATACAGCCATTCTGCTGATAAGAATGATTGCTGAGAGAAGAGGATTTGGCAGGACTCTATCGGAAGGAGTGAAAAGAATAGCTGAGAAATATGATGCAACGGATTATGCTGCAGAAGTGAAAGGTCTTGAAATACCCTTTCACGATCCCAGAGGCTTTTTCGGCATGGCGTTGTGTTATTCTACTTCTCCCAGAGGCGCTTGTCATCTAAATGGGGACTTATTCATGGTTGACCTCGGACAAGAATTCCCTGAACTTGGAATAGTCTCCGGGGACAGATTTGATGAAGAAGATAAGCACTTCGTCGTCACAAAAGCGCAGAATTGGAGAACTGTCTACAACTCGATGATTATGTGTCAATTCTGCAATCCACCGCCAGGAACAATTGCAAGACTACTGACGTATTCAACAGGTCAGAAATACGATATTGGGGATCTTGACCTGCTGGGTGAAAGGATATTTAACCTTAAGAGGTGTCTGAACGTTAAGCTTGGAACATCTTGTAAAGATGATTATTTGACAAGAATCATGTTGACGCCTTTGAAAGACGGTGGAACAGAGGGAAGGGTTCCAGATCTGCAGAAGATGCTCGAAAAATACTATGAACTGAGACAATGGGACCGTAAAACCGGAAAGCCGACAAAAGAGAAACTGGAGCAACTGGATCTGCAATATTTGAAGTAGTTCTACTACCGCGAAAAAGATCCGAGAATTGTCAAATACTTGTTTGATGACGAACTCAGGTGATCTATATGAAAAGTTTGGTAGTTCATTATTCGAGGACTGGTAACACAAGAATCGTCGCGGAAGCCACTGCAAAGGAACTGAATGCAGATTTAGACGAAATCATTGACCTGAAGAAGAGATCAGGACCTCTTGGTTGGCTTCGGGCGGGATACGACAGCGGAAGAAGAAAACTGACAAGAATTAGAGTCAAGAAAAACCCCGAGAGCTACAGTGTGATTGTGGTCGGAACTCCAATCTGGAATAACAATATGACGCCCGCAGTAAGAACGTATCTTACAAATCATAATCTGAATGGCAAGAAACTGGCCTTCTTCTGTACAGCAGGAGGCTCGGATTTCAAGAACGCATTTGAAGGAATGAAAGAACTAGTACCTGAATCGGCTGTTCTCGGGACCTTGGGTATATCGAAGAAGGAATTGGAATCAGGTACCTATAGGGAGAAGATTCAGACGTTTATTTTGGCTTTGAAGAAATGAAGTTCTAATGAAACACAAGGCGGAATCACTCCTATCTTTCCAAAAAAGGTATATAAACGACTGGACACACATTATTAGATGCTTCACAGGTGGTGGGAGGTAGGAATTTGGTTAGGTTTCCATCCGAAGAATGGGTAAAAGAGTTTCACAAACTCATAAACGAAAGCGAAGCATATGCAGAATCTGCGAAGAATTGGGAAGGAGATTTCCTGTTTGTCGTTACACCTGATGAGGGGCTGGACAGAGAATGGGTGGTTTATGTGGATTTGTGGCATGGAAAATGCAGGAACGCCCGGCTCTTGAAAAGCAGAGATGAAAAAACAACTGCATTCACTATGGAAGGCCCCTACTCTAATTGGAAGAAATTGATTCAAGGCAAAATTGGACCAATTAAAGGGATACTCACAGGCAAGTTCAAGCTCAAGGGGAGTAAGATGAAGATCCTCAAGAACAGAAAGGCTGCGGGAGAACTCGTTGCGACTGCAGCAAAAGTTCCAACCGAATTCGTTTAGGAATATAAAGAGCTATTCAGCCGTGCTTTCTATTCTAATCTCTTTGTGACAAAAACAGAGGGGAAAATGTATTATTTTTTGAGTTCGTCAATTATGGTCTGAATTTTCTCTTCAGGCATATGTTTGAACCCTTCCTTTGTTACAACGGCAAGGTTCAGTCTGTTCCCTGAAAAAACGTCTCGTTGCATTGCAGACCATACCGCGCGAACAGCTATTCTCACTGCTTCTTCTTCAGTTAGACCTTCCTTGAATACGTCCTCAAGTACACCATACGCTATTACCGACCCTGAGCCTGTGCTGACATATTTGTCTTCTATGAGCGAACCTGCTGCGTCTAAACTGAAGAGGTGCGGACCTGTGTCATCAACCCCCCCTATTAGAAGGCTTACACCCATGTAAAACGGCCGTTGGCCGTACAATATGTTCGATATTATTTTAGAAACTGCCCGAACAGGGATTGTCCGGCCCTTATCATAATAATAGAGGTTTGAAAGCGCTTTTGCTTGGTCTACCATTGCTTGGGCGTCCGCAACAAGCCCTGCAATAGTCATACCAACCTGATCAGTAATCCTCAGTACCTTCTGTCCGGTTTTACTCGCTACATAGAAACCTTCAGCGACTCGGCTTTCGCTACTCAGCACCACACCGTCTTTGAAGACCAATCCCAAAGTAGTTGTGCCCGTTCGAAAGGCAGATTTCTCAGGATTGTTTCCAAGCATTATTCTCATCATCCAGCAGTCTTTAGGGATTGATGATATCGAGACGCTTATAAATCTTTATGATAGCCGGCCGGCTAAGCCATAAATGAAAATTCTTTTTCAACCATTCTTCCGTCTATTTCTAGATTTCTTCGAAGAATTCCTTTTCTAAGTGCTTTCAGCCTGATTTCTCCGGCAGATAATTCATCTCTAATCTCAGGAAGCACTATGTCTGATATCTCATAGCGGTTTTTGAGTTCAAACGACGAGAAGGGGATATTAGCATCATTACGGAAGTCTGGAGCCCCTAGACAGATTAGTCTCTCAAGAACATCATTCGTGTCGAAAACGGGAATTACTGCCGAACAGAAAGAAGGTTTCTGTTTGCTTTCGTCCAATGAAGGTTTCGGAATCTTGGTTTTGGTCGTTAATCGCCCCTTCCCACTCGGCGGCTTTGCGCTCAACAGCAGGAAACATCCATCCAGATCAATGTACAGCTTTCGCAAGTTGTCTCCACTCATGTTTGCTTGCTTAAACCGGGCTTCATAGAGTCGCTTCGACTTTTTTACTGTAGCTACTGCCCCCAAATCTTTCAGAACATCAGATTTATCCTCACGAGAAAACACCTTTCCATCAACTTGAAAACTTTCTTCGTTCGAATTCCAAAGAAAGAAGCTTCCAATAAGGGACTCATACTCGAAGTCTCCATAAAGTCTTAGTGTTCTTCCCCTGAGGTCAGCTTTTAGTCTGGGCCCAGGAAATATCCCTTTGCTGTATTTGACCATTTTTCTATGCACATCGCCATCAACATTCCCTTCCAAGAGCTTTGTTAGAAAGTGCTTAGGGATTTTTCCGGCGCACATAGTCTCTTCTTAAACTATTACTTATTTTAAGTTTTCCAATTCTCAACCCACAAGTGTTTATGTCAAAAACCCACCGTAGGATTTTTGAATTGTGCAAATCCAGATATCAATAGCCCATTCAAACCCCGTTCAAAAGTCCGGTTCATCAGATGACTGGAAAGACCTCAGATCACGGTTTCTTGATATCTGAATCAAAGAAAACAGTGAATACAAAAAAGGCACGAGGAGTACTATTGAATTGCTCTAATTATTTGCATTTCTTCTTTGCTTTTTCTGTTCCTTCTGGCTTTGCTTTCTTTTTGCCCATAGCCGGTATCACCTTCTCTTTTGTCGGTTCTTTTGATCCAAATCACCAATCATCTTCCCAGTCGTCGTCAAATTCAGCATCTTCATCCCATTCTTCTTCCATTTCTTGCCACCACCTGTATTTGGATTCTTCTAGATAGTAATAATTCAGATTAATGTTTTTGGCCCACAGAATCGGCCCAAGAAAGGCTACTTCTGAGAGTAATCGCACCAACATCATTTATTCTCACGACATAAGACATCTTTGAAAGAATTTCTGGAAAATAAGAAGAAAGCGCAACAATCTTTCCGAAAAAGGTGTTTCTTCTCAAGAGAGAATCTGTCGCATTTTGTGATAACAATAATAGGCTTTTTATGTCAATATCTATAGGTTTATTTATAGGAACCAATTACGGATATCCCTCATGACATCACAAACTGTCTATATCATAGTCAGAGGTCAAGGAGAAAGCGGCAGAATTCCAGTGAAGAGACTTCTCCAGACAGACTTGGAAAGAATAGGGCAAGGCTTTTACGTCGCTAATGGGAGTAAGACGGAATCCTTACATACCTTGCTTCCAGCGGACAGCGTATTTCTCTTTAAAAGAACTAGGAATTTGATCAAACCCTTGATAAATCCCTCGCAGGATTCGTACCTGCTGGGAAGTCTGGTCATTATAGCTTATAAAAGGATACCAAAGGACCCCAAAGTCAGAAAAAGGCTACAAAGATTGCTCTTCAAAGCCCCTTGCTTTAGACTCCGCAAAGGTACTTACGCCTTCATTCAGTTAAAACCCTCTGTTTACAGAAGATTCAGAAATATAGTTAGTCCGTCGAAATTTGTTAATGAAATCAGGAAGCAAGGCGGGGAAGTCACAGTAGTCTCCAGAGTGGCACTTGAGAATAAGCGTCTAAGCATGAAACTGCTACAAGAGTTTAAGTCATTAATCCTAGGAAGAATCGACCTGATTTCAGAAAAGAGTAAATCGATGATGGGTCAGTTGAGAGGTGGAGAGTATTCGGAGGAAAACATGAAGAAAGAGCTAAGCAGCATCAGAAAGAAGTTAATATTGATGAAACGCTTGATGCATTTTGTCTCAAGAATTATGAACATGAATCTGAGCAAAGAATATACTAAGGCACTCAACTCCTACATGAGATGCCGTCAAGCATTCAGGGAAATGCTTGTTATTCCTCTCTGAAACCTTTGCATGGGCCCGTGAAATAAAGCTTCTTAAGAAAACTCTGCGTCTTAGAAGCGAAACGGTCATTTCCATTTCATTAGGTACCCTGCTATGGACCGAGATCTTGGCTGAAGCCGGGGCTTTTATTTGCTTTCTGCTTTAGTCTTTCGTAATTCTCGCCAATCTTCTTCAGCAATTCTTCTGCCCTATCGCGTTTATTCGAAGTCACAGCTTCAAAGAAATCTTCCACATCAGAGCTATGTTTTGAGCTGTTGTATCCGACAA
>JBHLPL010000011.1:0-13863 GCA_048939465.1 Promethearchaeota archaeon
TTATGGTTCATAGGGGACAGAAGATATTTCCCACTGAGCAGGAACTTACTTTTGCAAAGCTGAATAGCATAGGAGTTAAAAGAACCGTGGAAGAACTCACATTGATTGAGACTTTGAAAACCCCGCCGAAGCCTGGGCAGGAAGTTCGAGAAGCACTAACGGAAGATCTTAACGAATTCTTTGGTATCAAGGAGCATATGCTCCATATAGGACACCTGCAGCATTATGAAGATATCCCAGTTTATCTGGATCCAGAAACCCTCGTAGCAATGCATCTGGGCGTTCTGGGAGCAACAGGATCTGGAAAGTCCTACTTCGCGAAAGTCCTTGTTGAAGAACTGACGGGTCAGAAGCCACCTATTCCATTGGTCATATTCGACCCTCATGGAGAATACGGAGAATTGGAAAACATGATGGACACTCGAATTCTTGAACCAGATTTTCTTGAAGGCAAAAGATCATGGTCTAATACGTCCCCTTTTGCGGTGAAGTCCATGCTGAAGGGTCTTATGAATACGACTCAATTTGGTGTTCTCGAACAGGCATTAACAAGAATGCAACTAGATGAGAAATGGCCACCAGAAGAAACCGATAGCATTGTGGAATATATTCAGAATGTGCCCGGAAGAAAGGGAACCACGATCTCCACCGTAGCTGATATTCTACGTCGAGACAAAAGACTGAGAAATCTCGATTCTGGAGAACCGATAGACCCCGATGAAGTAGCAGTAGTGGGAAAGGCCACTGTTATAGATTTCAGTGGTGGGGTGCCACTGGAAAAACAACAGAGACTTGTGGGAGAAATCTCCGACCTACTGTTTAGTGCAGGTCTTCTAAGAAAAGAAGCTTTCTCCGTAGATCTATTGGTTGAAGAGGCTCACCGGTACTGCCCTGAAAGAGGTTTTGCTATAGGGAGAAATTCTGGACTATCTGCAGATGCCTTAATGACGATAGCGACCCAGGGACGGAAGTTTGGCGTCGGGATGACGGTTGTTACACAAAGGCCTGCCATGGTCTCTAAGGCAATCTTGAGCCAATGCAACACACTACTCACATTCAGATTGATGAGTGTTGCAGACATCGATCAAGTCAAGGGGGTGATCGGAAACATTCCACTTCTGGATAGGATTTCTTACTTGGCTGTAGGTGAGGCGATAATTCTAGGAGTTGGCTTGCCTGTTCCTTTCCCGATAATATCCAGGATAAGAATAAGAAAGCTCAAGCCCACCAAGTTGGAAGTCAAATTGAAAGAAAGGATAAAAAGGATGCAAAGAAGACAGAGGAAGAAGCCTACTATGTAGAGGCAAATGCATCAATTAGCTGATTAATCCTGTTGGTTCTGGATGGAGCGCAATGACTAAAACTAGAGTAGTGTTCTCAACTGATGTACACGGGAGTGAGATGTTTTGGATGAAATGGCTACGGTCTGGAGAGTACTATAACGCAGATATAATCATCATGTCCGGAGATCTGACGGGAAAGGCAATAGTACCAATAATTGAACAGAATGGGAAGTTCTCGTGTGAGTACCTTGGCCACAAACACATCATAAAAGAAGAGAAGAAGCTCCAGGAGATCATTAATGATATCAGGCTGAAAGGACTCTATCCTTACGTTTGCACTCTCGCAGAGGCAAGAGAGTTGCAGAGAGAAGAAAAAAAGCTTGAGCAATTATTCAGAAATCTTATGGTGGAGTGTATTGAAAAATGGCTGGGTTACGTCGATCAAATTGTGGATAAGAGAATAAGGGTTTTGGTCAATCCGGGCAATGATGACATCTTCGAGATTGATGAAATCATTAAGGAATCTGATCGGACGATTTATCCCTTGAATCGCGTAGTTCAGCTTGACGATAAACATGAAATGATAAGCTGCGAATGGGTTAATCCTACCCCTTGGGATTCTCCGCGCGAGTGTTCAGAGAAGGAGCTCAAGAAGAAACTCGAAAGGGAATTCTGTAGAATTGAAGATTATGAGAATTTAGTCTGCAATTTTCATGCTCCGCCTTTTGACACTAATCTGGATGTTGCACCCATGCTGGACAAAAGACTTGAACAGAAGACTATGTTGGGGACTCCTCTGACTGACCACGTCGGTAGCAAAGCTGTGAAGGAGATTATACTGGAAAAGCACCCCTTGCTCAGCCTACACGGCCACATTCACGAATCCCCAGGAATGCAGAAACTGGGAAGAACAATCTGCTTAAATCCTGGTTCCAGATATATTTCGGGAGTTCTCTCGGCTTATGTGATTGACTTCACTCGAGAAAAGATAAATCATTGGTTTATTAGTGAGTAGATTGAAATGTGCTCGGGAAGAGTCTGGCTGGTTACATATCCCAACTCACAAATCTGATCTTTTCATGGCATCTTTTGCAAAAAACGTGGCCTATCTCGTTCACCATGAAATCTTCTTCATTTTTACATCTCGGACATTTAAGCTCCTTCCGTTTGATTTTCCCCTCAAGTTCCTGTTCGTATTCTTCCATTGTGTATTCATTCCTGACCATTTCAATCACTCTTGGATTAGGAGCTCTGCCCTTGATTATTCTGAATACTCGTAAGATGAATATTAAGCGCATCCTACAAGGTGGCTGATTAAGAATAAGAGAACCAAGTATGATAGTTACTTCTCCCCGTCAGCTTTCTCAGCTTACTTTTTCTTCTTCTGGGATTCCTTTGATCGCTTCGCTTCTTCTCCGATTTTTTTCAGGCCATAGAATCCGAGCGGGGGAACTCCAGCCTCGGGCATGGTACTTGGGACTAGCATTATCGTGTTGGTACCAGGTTGTTGGCCGATCTCGTAAAGTATATTCATCCATCTTAGGGACAATGCCTTCACGTTCTTCTCGTATAGTTCTGCTGCATCAATCATCTTTTGGGCAGCCTGAAACTCGGCTGTTGCGAGCGTCACTCTTGCAAGCCTCTCTCTTTCAGCTTGGGCTTGCTTGGACATGGCATCTTGGAGTGCAGCAGGAATTACAACATCTTTGACTTCCACTGCTGTAACTTTTATTCCCCAAGCTTCTGTCTTCTCGTCGATTATTTCGCGTAGGTGTGTTCCTACCCTTTCTCTTTCAGCCAGGAGCTCGTTAAGCTCTATTTTTCCTATGACCTCTCGCAGTGTTGTTTGTGCGGCCCACTGGGTTGCTGTCAAGTAGTTTTCTACATTTAGTATGCATTTTTCAACGCTTACTGGTTTACAGTACATTATTCCGTCTACGTTTACAGGGACGTTGTCCATGCTCAGTGTCTGTTCTGTTCTAAAAGAGATGGTCCTTATTCTTGTTGATATGGTCTCTGGCACTTTCTCTATTAATGGTATGACGTACGTTATTCCGGGTCCCCTTACCCCCACAAAACGGCCGAGTCTCAGAACCGGTATGCGTTCCCATTCTTTAATTATGCGTATGCCGCTTAGTAAAACCGACGCTACAACTATTATCACTACTGATACGATTATCCAGAATATTAATACTTCATCCACTCCATCTCTCCCCCACATACAAATGCTGAATGAACGAATTTAAGCTTTTTCACCCGAAGCCCTCACAATGAGAACTAAACCCTCTTTATCGACAACCTCCACGTGTTCTCCTTTCATAATTGATTCTTCTTCAGCCCTTGCACGCCAGTATTCACCCAAGACCCTGATTTCACCTTGAGGATACAGATCTGTCATAGCAATCCCTTTAGCTTTGACGAGAGCCTCCCCTCCGGTTCTAACTTTGAGTAATCTGGTTTTGGCGAGTTTAAAGACCAGGAACTCAAAAAAGACAGTGGATATTACAGCCATAATAAAAAGAATTTCTTGAATTTGTGTTGCGACGTGTTGATAAAGCATCCATTGAGGAGAAGAAAAAAGAAACAAGGTTCCCAAGATTATGCATATTCCGCCGCTAATAGCCAAAATGCCGATACTTGTTTTTAATTCAGCAACTAAGAGTGTAACGCCTAGAACAAATAATAAGACTGCGGAGGGCGGTATCCCGGTGACTCCGAAGGAGATTAAGGCTATGAAAAGACATGTAGTGCCCGCAATTTCGGCGAACCACCCTGGGGCTTTAATACCTACAAAAAGAGCATAAATACCAACAATAAGGAGTAGAGAACTCACTATGGGGTTGAAAAGAAATTCAAGAAAACGGTCAATCAAAGGTCCATCCAGAGACAGCGGACTCGGAGGAGAAGCAAGTACCTGCTTCTGTATTAAAGACAGGAGTATGGCTGTAAAGCATATTGCTGTCAGTGTCATCTCTCCTCCACAGCCTTCATTCATCTCTCCATTAATCCGATTATCTGTTCCCTATAAGAAACTTGTGTAGAAATCGGTGAATTCTAAGAGCGGAGTTGTTATTGTCTCTTCTGAAACCTGCTTTGACTTCTTAGTGAGTAGATTGAATCTAAAAGGCTGGAGAGGATCTTGTAAGCCTAAGTCACTGAATTATACCTCCTATGACATATTTCACAATAAGTATAAATGTGCATCTTCTATATTCTTGTGAAGGGAAAAACATAGAAGACCTCCGATTCTTGATATCCTTGAGTCTAATTAGCTTACTTACTGTTAAACAAAGCAAGGTGATTATTCTTGCCTTACCGAGTGGAAACAGCTGATATCCCTATGTGGAAATATCCGAAACATCCCAAAAAGATCAAAGCACTAATACGTAAACGGTTAAGCTACGTGAAGAAGAAGCAAATGCGGTATAAACCTAAGAAATGGAAGCTGAATACACACAGAAGGTTAGACCACGTGAGGAAAGAACACAGGTATCACAAATACGGAAGGAGGAAGCTGAAGTAGACTAACTGTTCGAGACCAAGCCAAGTTCGTATTGCTTCCGCTCAAAGAAAGAGATCAATGTTGCTTTCTTGCTCTCAGAACATCTACCCACACAGAAAGATTTTAATTATTGACATTCTTATGTACGCTTTAACTTCTTAATGAGCTTCAGCTCGATGAAGCGAGCACCAGTCAAATGAAAAACCTCCGATAGATATATGAGCTAGCCAAGATTCAGCAGAGATTCAATTCTAGATTTTGCCTGTTTTAGCGTTAAGGGATAGGGTTGAGGGAGGTCTAGTTCGACAAACAGTTGAGTCATAATAGTTGGTCTTAGACCGTGTTTTTTTAGATGTTCAAGATCAGTCAGCACAGCCTCGATTGTCCCCTCTTTTCGTATCTTTCCTCTGTCAAGAACGTAGCACCTGTCAGCTAATTCTCCTATGAACTCTATGCTATGGGTGGCAATAATCAAGGTCTTACCTTGCTTCTTTAGGTACAAAAGCAAATTCAATAATGACTCCACGCCTTGCGGGTCGAGGTTCAGTGTGGGTTCATCAAAAACAAGAATCTCAGGATCCATAGAAAGCACAGACGCTATCGATAGCTTTTTCTTTTCTCCGAAGCTTAAATTGTAGGTTATGCGTTCATTATATCCTTCAAGACCCACATTTCTTAGAGCCTTATTTACCCTTTGCATAACCTCTTCTGGTTGAAAACCCATGTTTAGTGGTCCGTAAGCCACTTCCTCCTCAACTGTATTCTTAAATATCTGGTCATTAGGGTCCTGAAATACGAAGCCTACTTTTTGACGGACTAGTAGGCGATCCTTTGGCTGGAGAGTGTTCAGATTGTCAACTATTACTTCTCCCTTCTGCGGGATAAGGATGGCATCGAGGTGTAGAAGGAATGTGGACTTTCCAGCCCCGTTGGGTCCTATCAAACCAACGCATTCGCCAGGGTAAACCTTGAAGTCTACTTTAGTTACGCCACAGCCTGTGCCGGGATATTTGAAAGTCACGTTTTTAGCTACAATTATGGGCCTTTGCATTTATCATCACCGCGTTAGATTAACATTAGACTATTCAGATAGGGGACTATAGATGGGAACACAATCCGTGTGTCAACTAACAGCAATAGTATCAAACCCCCACTAAAGATTACAAAATACGCCAAATCTTTAGGTGTTATTCTGAGAGTAGTTAGTGATCTGAATTTTCCGTTGAAGCCTCTGGCTAGCATGGCATTATATACTCTTTCTGCTCTTTTGTAACTCCGTCTTAATATGTTAGTAACAATCGTTCCAACTGACTTCATTCTTTGCAATAAGTTCATTTTATTAACGGTTCTCGAATCCCGAGCTCTAGATACTTTCAGAGCCTCATCTGCAATTACAAATATGTAACGTAGCGTTAAATCGAACAATAACGTGAAGGTCTTAGGAAAATGAAGCCTGTCGAAAGCATTAGATATTTTATCAAAACTTGTGGTTAATATGAGCAGGTTGGCGAGGCTTACTGTAATCCAGACTCTCAAAATGAATTTTAATGCAGTGTACAGTCCTTCTCGGGTTACAGTTATCGTCAATCCGTCTAGACTCCAAGAAGCGATAGGAGTCCCCGGAGTTATGAACGGTAATGGGATGGCTATTATGATCGCAAATAGGGTTACGAAGAATAGGGTGCGAAAGAAGAATTCCTTAATAGGGACGCGAGCTGTGATGGCAATTGCAAAAACAAATGAGAATATTAAGAGAAATATGATGATGTTCGAAACCAGAATAGTGCATATGATTCCTGTCAGAGTTGAAAATATCTTTATTCGCGGGTCAATCTTGTGAATTAGGCTATTTCTACGGCTGGTCTCCTCTAGAATTAGGCTTTCTCGGATAAACTTCAAAAGTTTGGAAAAGACCATCAGAAACTACTCCCGGAAGGGAAAGCGAATAGACTTCATCTATTCCTCTTTAGCTTTGTATAAGCGAATACGATTCCACCGGATAATACCCCGACTATTGCCATTCCAATTAACCCAGAGATCAATGTTCCAGTCCACTCATTTCCCACGTTAATGAAGTAATCCGGAATAGCCCCCTCCCACAGTTGTTCTGATTCTCCGATACCCAGGTTCTCAGCCACTCTTTCCAGCCCGTCTGGAAACGCTGATGTCAAAGGGATTAGAATTGCTAATAGCACAATGGTGGCTGCTATGGCCATTTTCGCCCATCTCGGGAATGTTGATTCTTCCTTCGTCATTGCTTGGACACCTCATTACTATTCACTTCAACCACCGATGATTGCTTTACTACTATGTTGAAGTGTTCAACCTCTGGGAGCAAGTCGGGCTGAGTTTCCATCATTGTTCCCACAACCACAACTGAGATTACGCCCTCTCCGAATCCTATTAGGATATGCCAAAATAGCATTGCGGGGACGGTCACTTCCACCCCGTACGGGAAAATGCTTGATATACCGAGTTCGATACCGCATATTGCAGACGCAATCATAACTGAAATCCATGCTCCTGCAAAGACACCGCTCATTATTCCTAATTTGCTCTTAGCTAGTTTTCGAACGAAGTAGTAAACTGCGAAACCCACAAACACCGTCATTATACCCATGTTAAACGAATTGGCACCCAGGGCAGTTAGGCCGCCGTCTCCAAATATCACTCCCTGAATCACCAATATGATAGTCATGCCGACTATGGCAGAGAAGGGCCCAAGGAAAACAGATAGTAATGTCCCCCCCAAAAGATGTCCACTTGTCCCTCCTATGATGGGGAAGTTGAGCATCTGTGCCGCAAACACTCCTGCAGTTAAGACAGCCATCAGTGGAACTGTTTTGGGGGTCATTGTCTTATTAGATTTATAGAACGATATTACCCAGAATGCTATTGAGACTGCATACAGAGTAGCACTTAGTGCTAAGTCCAGAAATCCATCTGGTATGTGCATTCTCTATCACCTATCATGCATAATTGGTATTGTAATATAAATCTTACGTTCGTAACACGCATAACATAAAAAACACAAATTGGTATTACGAAATCTTGCTCAATAATGCAGACCCCAAAATTCCTTAATATGCAGTTCTATCTGTTTGCTGGATATTTGATTCATGATATTGGAAGAACTTGAGTCTTCTTTTTGAGAAGTTCCCAGATTATGTTGTAGAAAGCAAAAAAATACCTGGCCTCAATAAGATATTTATAACTGGAAACTAGATAGTTATTCATGAAAAAAGGAATTTCAGCTGCATTGTTATTGATTCTCACCTTTTCCTGTTCGATTGCGCTGTCCTTTTCTAACACGATCCAGACCCAGAGTGGTACTCTGCCTGATTTCAGCGGACGCGGAGGTCCTATTAACATTGCAGAATACGCTGTGGGAGATTTTGGTGCGCAAAATATATCCGCGACGACTTCATGGTCTGCCATGCCAGACACAGTGATAACCCCGGGCTATAATGCCGTCAAAATTACTCTTACTTTCTCCACAGGCTATGATGTAAGGAACTGGACTGTCAATGAGAACTTTACCATTCCCTCCCCCGCCAACTGGTCAACGTGTGAACTAAACAATGAGGTGGGTCAAGATGTGGTCAATTTCACCATGACTTACGAAGGTACCTATGATGATTGTGTTGAAGTCAGTGGAAAAGGGGGAGGACAGGGTGAGCCAGATGCGATAGGAGACTACGGAGGTTGGAGACAGATCGTCGACATCACGAGTGCAGATATTGCTGCAGCTGAGATCATTCTCAACTACAGTCGCGACTATCAAAGCCAGAATCCTAACAATGCTCGGTTATTTGTGGATGTTAATGGGCAGAGGCTTGAAATAGCCCGATTTGATGATCCTAACGATTCACCTACTCCTCTATGGCATATTTTTGAGGCTGATCTGGATGCAGAGCAGTTAAATGAAAGCTTACCGGGACTACTGAACGTATCTTTAGGAGTCGAATACAGAGGCGGGAAATTAGCTCAACAAGTAACAGCCTACTATAGTTACGTGTCACTGGTGATAACTGTGCCTGCAGTGAGCTCACAGTATGATGTGAGAATTAGAGATGCTGCCCAACCTACGGAAAACACTTCCATTCCTGAGAGCGGTATCGTTACCCTGGAGGGAAACTGGGTTGATCAGATTGACCTGGAAATCTGGTCTAATTCATCTGTTTCTGTTGGTTTTACTACGAGTGTCGACGCTGTTTCCAATAAAACCGTCATCTTCGATTTCCAAACCGTACCCGATAACAACGTAAACTGGAGTGGAGTATTCGAAGCAATTCATCCGTATTATCCCTATGACTATAAACACTTTAATATCTCAGTACCCTTGGATTGGAACATTTCCAGTGTTTTGGATCCGATACTGAAAGAGCAATTGGGCAAGAATGCCTCTATCTTCACCTTCCCCAGTCAGAAAATACTATTTGTAGATGCTGAGCATGCTGGCAGGGATTTGGGATTGACCGAGGCTTTGTTCGGAGACTGGCAGATATTTGCTGACTCGCCTAATTACGCGTTGGATTGCTTCACTCAAGCTCAGTCGGACGCAGGATGGGCTAACACATCCACGATCCATCTAAACGAAATCCTTCGAACTACTCTTGTCATAAATTCCAGCGTCCTGGCCTTAAACGCCGGACGAGCTTTTCTGACCATTTACGATCCAGACCTGACAGTTTTCGCTCAGCAGGCAATCATTCCCAATGCATCGGGAATTATCGATTTTGATGACATTTCATTTGACCTCACCATCTCCAAAGCAGGAAACTACACGATAGATCTGGGCTGGGCGGGAAACGATGAGGCAGGGAACATACGAAGCCAATTCCTGTTAATCCGTCCGGCAAGCTTTGAGCTGCTTCATCCTACGGACTCGGAGGCATCCGTCTATGTGGATTCGTCTTTCATGATTTCAGTACAATTGATGGACAACTACACGGCCGAAGCCGTTACAGATATGCAAGTATTTTGCCATTTCAGCTGGGAGAATGAAACCAGTTGGCATCTAATGGATATTTCAGGAGATCGTTATGTGACAACAGTTTATCTGCCTCCGGCTGTTCTACCCGGTCCTTATTCAATCCATCTTAGTACAGAGAATCAGAGTGTAAGCTATGAGGCGAAAAGCATATCTCTTGAAATCGATATCAAAGCTTTGCCCACATCCGGGATACTGGGCCTAGATTTGATAACTCTTCCAGTAGCGATCGGGGCAGTAGCAGGAGCTGGAGGATACATTCTTTGGAATCAGTTTCTCAAATATCCGGCCATGGTACGCAAAATACGTAAACTGCGTGCCAAAATCCGAAAGGGAAAAACTGCTACCGAGCCCGTCGAAGTGAAGAGCCGTCAAGACTTGGCAAGAGATTTGCAGGTGGCACCTTGGAAGCCGACTGGAGACATAACAGCCATGGAAACTGAAACAACTCCCGAAATGACCATAGAACAGACTGTACCTGCAGAAAAAACGCCGAAGAAGAATTATCAGAAGAAGAAAGGAAAGGGGACCGGAAGAAGTAAACGGAAGCAGCAAAAGAAACGAGGTAAAGGAACGAAGAGCAAATGACAAAAATAGAGGTATAAGAAGAGGAAAGTATTACTATACCTCCCCATCCTCTGATAATATGCATATGTAAAGAAGAGTCTATGAGACGAATAAGCTTTGTTGTTTCTGTTATTTGGTTCTCAGACTGGTGGCTGGTCCTTTTTGGAAGTTAATATGTTTGCAATCTCGAGAGGAGTGAATCTATAGCTCCTGGAAATATAGTCGAGTCTTTTACGGTACTCTAATAACTCAACAATAACTAACCTTCGGGTCTTTTGCTGTTGGGTGATTCGTTCAGGTCATTGATATTCTGAAGCAAACTCTAACTTGTAGCTGGCTAATCCCTTCAAATGCAAGTTGATGATTACTTCGATACCGTTCTTATTTCTCTCTCAATTATCTCTAGAGCGGAATCGATCAATTCGCGTTTAATTATAAGCGGAGGCACAATCCTGAGGGTTGATAGCCCTGCCATAATTAATAGTACACCTTTTTTCCAGGACCCCATCATGATAGTCTCAGCCTCATCGACAGCAGGTTCTCTGGATTTTTGATCCTTGACAAGCTCGACACCTATCATTAATCCTTTTCCTCTAACATCACCGATTATCTCAAGATCCTCTTTCATTTCATTGAACCTTTCCATAACATAGTCTCCCTGCTTTACTGCGTTCTCCATCAGCCGTTCCTTTTCAATGATCTCGATGACTTTGTTGGCTACATGACAGGAAACGGGATTTCCTCCGAAGGTTGTTGCATGGGAGCCATATTCCCAATCCATTAACTCTGCCTTAGCTATCATAGCGCCGATAGGAAGGCCAGACGCAAGTGCTTTTGCGGTTGATATTACATCAGGGACAATTCCAAAATGCTCAATTGCAAACCATTTGCCTGTCTTACCTATCCCTGATTGAACCTCATCATCTACTAGGAGAATTCCATGCTTATCAGTCAGTTTCTTGAGTCTTTTGAAATACTCAGGGGGAGGAACAATATAACCGCCTTCTCCTTGAATAGGTTCAAATACTGTGGCCGCAACTTCCTCAGGCGGGATAAAAGTATCAAGGACCTCTTCCTCAATATAATCTATGCACCAGAAATTACACTCCGGATATTCTTGTTTGAAAGCGCACCTGTAGCAGTAAGGATATGGCACATGCGTGACCCCAGGGATCAAAGGAAAGAAACCGCGACGGTGTTGTATTTTACTAGCTGTAAGGCTGAGCGAACCTAGGGTGCGGCCGTGGAATCCTCTTGTGAATGCGATCATACGTGGTTTTCTCGTATGATATCGGACACATTTAAACGCAGCTTCAACAGCTTCAGTTCCGCTGTTGCATAAAAAGACTTGTTTATCAAAGCTTCCCGGTGTGATCCTTGTCAGGTTCTCAGCTAGGTCTACAAACGGCATGTAATAGAAATCGGTTGCGCTATAGTGAAGGAGTTTTTCAGATTGCTCTCTAATAGCACTCAGAATGTCCGGGTGGCCGTGTCCTACGGCCATGACAGCAACGCCGGCATTGAGGTCGATATATTTCTGGAAGACAGAAGCTGTATGATTCTATCTATTCCCATCAACATCAACAACAATTGCCCCGCTAGCTTTTTCAGCAACCATTGGATACCATCGCTTGAAGCTTGCGCTAACGACCTTTTTATCACGCGCGACCAATCCTCTTGCTTTCGGCCCTGGCGGCGTTATATTGATTTTTGGATATTCTTCTCCCATGGTTCTGCCCCTGTGTGAGATGGAGTCAAGAAGTATTAATAGCTTTCTACACGAACTGCGCAAGAGTTTCTGAATCTAGTAGTCCGGTATTCGAAAGTCGGAAGCACCGTCAACTATTTTATTTAGAAGCCAACTATTCCCTATTCGTATGAGATTGACTATTCGTCTGACCAGAAGTAAGCGAGAACTGGAGCAAGTACTCAGAATAAGAGAAACTGTTTTCATAAAGGGCCAGAATGTGCCTGCCGAAATGGAGTTAGACGGCTTGGATGATGAAGCAAAACATGTTATTGTGAAATATGGTGATAAGCCTGTAGGAACAGCTCGCATAAGATTGCGCGGTAATGAAGCCAGGGTTGAGCGCCTTGCCGTATTGGAAAGGTACAGAGGAATGGGCATAGGCAAAAGAACGTTAAAATATGTGATAGACTATTGCAGAAGAAAAAGAGTCACCGAAGTTGTTTTGCATGCTCAGTATTACGCCAAAGACTTCTATGAAAAACTGGGCTTTAGGGCAAGGGGCAAGAGATCCATGGAGGCAGGTATTGAACATGTGGAGATGTACCTAATTCCAAGCGGAATTCAAAGCAGATCTTAAAAACGGGGCACAATTGTGTAAGGAAGCATTTATAAAGACTCAATCAAAACACTCTGGACGATAGGGGAAGATCGATTCTAATTATGGTGAAGATGATGAATGGTTTGGTCTTAACCATCATAAGCACATCACTCATGAGCACTATTACATTTTCAGGAGTTCTGACTCTGCTACTCAAAGAGGAGGTTCTGAACAAGATCCTACTGGTCTTTGTTGGTTTTTCAGCGGGAGCACTAATTGGGGGGGCTTTTTTACACCTGTTACCGGAGGCCATAGAAGCATTGCCTTCGCAAATCGTATTCATACCTCTGATAGCTAGCTTCATTCTCTTCTTTGTGTTCGAAAAGCTTCTTTGGCGACATTGCCACAAAGCTGAATGTGATATACATCCTTTTGCTTACCTGAATCTAATTGGCGACGGCGTTCACAATTTCATTGATGGTCTAGTAATTGCGGCCAGCTTCATTGCTGGCATACCCTTGGGAATTGCAACGACTCTGGCAGTAGCATTTCATGAAATCCCTCAAGAGATTGGAGACTTCGGAGTTATTGTCTTTGGAGGGATGAGCAAGAGAAAAGCGTTAGCTTTAAACTTCGTTACGGCTCTAACAGCGATTCTTGGCGGAATAATCGGCTACTTCCTCTCTTCCAGTATTCAAGAAATCGGAATTCTTCTGTTGCCTTTTGCAGCCGGAGGATTCATATACATTGCAGCTTCAGATCTAGTTCCAGAGCTTCATAAGGAATCCAATCCAAAAAGATCATGGACAGCGTTTGCCGCATTTTTGGGGGGTATTTCTCTTATGGGGCTTGCTCTCCTAATAATAGGCTAAGAGCGTTTTTTCTATTCTATCTCTTCTGTGTGTTCTTCCATCCGTTCTAAACTCTCTTTTAGAAATGATTCTAAGGCACCTTTGACAATATGGCCTCTTGCTGTGTATATTTCAACAAAGTGATCCCTAAGTGTATGGAAGGATATCTCGCCGACCCTTTTTGCTATTAGAACGTTTACTTCATCTTTCGCCAATAGATTCGACAAACCCAAACCAGCTCTAGTTTCTTTCTTACTGTATGGATTATCCTTCATAGTATGATTCTTTATCTGACCTTTCTCCACGTCAATAAGGACGTAATAAGGGCTCCTCCCAAAGTATTCTGAAATCCTTGATTCCAGTCCGTTTTTCTCACTTA
>JBHLPL010000011.1:13873-28005 GCA_048939465.1 Promethearchaeota archaeon
ATTCTAATCTTTTCTACCTTAGCCGGCTCTATGTGTACGGTGAACATGTCTAAATGACTCACTTCCTCCTTCAGTTTCTTTTCTATTCTATCCGTAATCTCATGAGCTCTCTTCACATCTAAGAAACCTGATACTCCTACTGTCGCCTCGCCAAATATGAAAGAACCAGATTTTCTGAGCTTTATATCTCTCATCTCTTTTACGCCATCAACTTTGGACACTATGGTCTCTATAGACCCTAAGAGTTCTGGATCTGTCCATGCGTCAAGTAGGAGCAATGTGGTATCCTTCGTGGAGATAACTCCAATTCTAAGAATCAATATGGAGAGAATTATGCCAACTACTCCCCCTGCATGAAGAAACCCTATATATGAAAATACAAGGCTCACAAAGACCGTACTGGATTTCAAGATGTCCGATTTCCTTTCTCTTGCATTGATTAGTATTATTTCTGAGCCAATTCTGGTTCCGACTTTGCTGAGGTAATGGAATATCCAGAAGGAGGCAATGATAGACACAATCGCTGCTGCAAAGGCCATAGACGCAAATCTTAACTGTGTTGGGGCCAAGATTTGGATTATGCTTTCTCTGAGGAGCACTGCGCCGATAAAGACAATAAAGACTGAAACAATCAGACCGATCAAGTTTTCCACACGATAATATCCGTAAGGGAATCTTCTGTCAGGACTTCTCTGAGAAACCCTCAGTCCGAACCATGAAGCAGACATAGTAAAGATGTCTGAGAAAGCATCAAATGCATCACCAATTAAAGAAATACTGCCTGACAGTAATCCAGCCAGTAGTTTCAGAGTTAAGAGGGCTACGGCAGCAAAAGCTGAATATGCTGTTAGTCTTTCTCCTTGTTTTAGGAGACGTGCTCTCTCTCTTGACGAGTCGGAAGACTTCGATTCATCGATTTGCATCTTCATCATCGTGATTCCTATCTGATTCTTCATTTAATCAAGAATATCCGCTAGCCTCCTAAAAACATTAACTAAGGCAGCCGCTGCACGGCTGCTGGGCTGATCCTCAACGACCGGCGCAGCATTTGCTATTGAGGCTGGAACGGAGTCATCAAGCGGTATTTCTCCCAATAAGTCAATGTTTGAATTCTTGACAAATCTCAGCAGCTCCGCCCTGATGGGCTCGTACAAGTCTGCCTTGTTCAAAACAAGACCCGCAGGATGTCCGAAATGATTGACAGTCAGAACTATTCTTTCTAAGTCGTGTTTAGCAGCTGGAGTAGGCTCAGTAATCAGTATGACATAATCTGCATTTGAGACTGCTGCTATGGCAGGACAGCCGACGCCCGGAGGACCATCTGCAATCATTAAGTCCGCGTTTATCTTCTTCACGAGCTGTCTGGCTCTGTTCCTTGTTTCCACAACTATCTTGCCACTTCCAGTTCCCCCTATTTTTAGCTGTCCTACGACAACAGGGAATCCAAACTTCGAATGTATTTCTCTTATAACGCCGCTTTCGGCTTCTCTCATGTCCACAGCCTCTACTGGACAGACGACGGCACAGGCACCGCAGCCTTCGCAGAACATTTCAAGAATCTTCGGCACACCATCCGAATTTGTGTCCTTTATGGCGTCAAATTTGCAGGCATCAATGCATAGACCGCAGCTGTTGCACTTCTCAGGATCTACTACTGCGATTTCGGTAGCAGCAATGGTTTCTCTGTTTCTTTCTAAGCCTTCTAAAACGAGAGCTAGGTTGGGGGCATCGACATCATAGTCGGCCGCTACTATTCTTGAGCCTTTTCTGTGAAAAAGCAAAGCCAAAGAAGCACTAATTGTTGTCTTTCCAACTCCTCCTTTGCCACTGACAATTACGATTTCCTTCATATTTCCAAAAGCTCCTTTGCTTTTTCATAGAGACTCAGCAAAGCCTTTGCTCCCGGTGCGAAGGGGGAAGCTAGGACAACAGGTACTCCACGCACGTAACAGTCTAATATAGAACGGTCCAGAGGGATTTCTGAGACAATTTCTGTTGAGTGTTTCTTGCTCACTTCCCCTATTAAGTCTTGGCTACCCTTCATGTCGGATCGATTAAGAACCACGAAGGTCTTTAGTTTCATCAATTCAAGCAAACTCAGAATCAGGTCCAAATCGTGAGCCCCAAAAGACGTTGGCTCTGTTACCGCAAATGTTATGTCCATGCCGAAAAGAGCGTTTACAACATCGCAGTGAGCTCCAGGAGCGGTATCTATTATTATTATGTCGTATTTGCCTACTAGGTTCTTCCTGAATGCCCTCTTCTTTGCAGCCTTAACTACTGCAGCTCCTCGCACTTCATGCAGCTTCAGCTCTCCTACTACCAGGTCAATGCCATATGCTGACCCCTCATGTATCCAACCAATGACTTTCTCCCCGGCTGAGATTGCGTCATCGGGACAGATCAGCAAACAGGATTCGCACCCGGTGCACAATTCAGCAAACAAAATTGGAAACTGAGACTTCACCTGAAGGATAGCATGTTCTCGGCAAACATCGCTACACTTCCCGCATCGAGTGCACTTCTCGTGGTCAAATATTGGTTGGAAGACTTTTACATCTTCGCTCTTTTCGAGCCTTGATCCCAAGAGTATGGCTACGTTTGGGGCATCAACATCACAATCGATAATTAGAGTCTTTTTCCCGTTTTGCATGAAAGAGGTCGCAAGGTTTGTCGCCACCATGGTCTTTCCGGTCCCACCCTTTCCGCCAGTTATCCCAATCAACGATGTTTTGTTGTTGCTCCTAGACAATGAAAAACCCCCTTATCGATGAAGGTCTTGATATATCTTACGGAACCCTTCGGTCTGCTTTATCTCTTCCTGCTACGTCATCAAATAAGGTTTACATGGAAAAGCCACAGCACGCTCAGCCTACTTTCATCTCCAGGCATTACCTCTATCTACGTCTGCCCCCTCCGCCTCCTCTTCCCATTCCCCTACCCATACCTCGCCCGCCGCCGATACCAGGAGCCGTAGGAGATGTGATTTCTGTCAGTTCTCCTTTTATGTATTCTTGAACCGCATCCCTTACAGTTGTACCCAAAGGCCCAGCGAATACCTTTATGCCAACTTGATTTAGTGAGGCAAGGGCATTTGGCCCTAGGTTACCCGCAATTATTGCATTAGCACCTAAATTCGCCACTGTTTGGGCCGCCTGGATCCCCGCGCCTCTGAAAGCGTCTACTGAAGTATTCTGAACCACATTGGCCAATTCTATTCTGCTATTGTCAACGTCTACAACAGTATAGAATGCGCATCTGGCAAAACGGGGGTCAATGTATGCGTCCAAACCGCCTGGCGCCTGAGAGGCTACCACAACTCTAATCATTTTCTTGATCCCTCCCTAGCTTCTATTTTCAATCGATTCACTATCTTCTCAGAGATGGTTTCCAAAATCTTTGCGGACGGGGAACTCCTATGCTCGATAACGAATGGTTTTCCGATATCAGAATCACCCGATATTGTTGGATCCATAGGGACTCTTGCCAGAAGAGGAACATTAGTCTCATGGGCTAGTTTCTCACCGCCTCCAGATCCAAGTAGCTCGAATTCCGAACCGCATTTTGGACATATGAATCCACTCATATTCTCAACTATGCCTAAGATGGGAATCTTCATCATCTTCACCATGTTTATTGCTTTTCTAACAACTAGTTGCGAGACCTCGGAGGGTGCGGTGACCATTATAACACCATCTAGATCTGGTATCAGTTGCATTATGGTAAGCGATTCATCTCCTGTACCGGGAGGTAAATCTATAAGCAAGAAATCCAGTTTTCCCCAGACCACATCCGACAGGAACTGACGTATTGCTGTCATCTTCAGTGGTCCTCTCCATATTACGGGGGAACCACTATCCGGAAGGAAAAAATCCATTGAAACCACTTCTATGTTGAAGGGGCCTATTATGGGGAAGATCCCGGGGGGTCCTGCAATTGGATGCTGCCCTTGGATTCCTAACATTTTGGGAATGCACGGCCCATGGAAATCTGCGTCAAGAATCCCCACTCTGAGATCCCTTGAAGCGAGTTCTGCCGCCAGATTTGCAGTTATCATACTTTTCCCTACTCCACCCTTTCCACTCATGACTGCGATTTTGTGATCTATCTGCTTCATGCGTATTCCTAGTTTTCTTTCTTGCTCGATGACTTTTTCTCTTGATTTGGAGAGTCTACCTTCTTGCGTTATGGGGGTTTCCTGACTCATTTTATTCTCCTTCATTCCTGAACTATCCCCTTAATGCCTATGACGAGACTCACCGCAGGGCTCCGTAAGCGGCACAAGCTTCTTATCCACATAGGCGTCAATGGCTTCCCTGACGCTTCCAACTTCCCCGGAAAAAACATCTATTCCCAAATCCTGAAACAAGGAGATAGCTCTCCGACCCAGTCCTTTCACAATCAATACGTCGGGCTTGAGATCGACTATGAGCGCAGAAGCACGACCACGACCTCCAAAGTGCTCTCCTACGTTCTTTACAGGATTAAGACTCCTGACTTCGTTTTCCTTTGATAACTCAACCACTGCAAAGACGGGCGCTCTGCCGAAATGGCCAGAAATCTGAGACTTTTCTCCTGCAAATTCTTCAATTGGTATTACAATCTTGACCATTGTTTATTCACCTCTCTGAGCTGCCGAATTGATTTAGTACGTTTCAAGATTTAAAGCTTATATGCCCTTGATTTATGTATCTTCCAAACAACGTTCCATCAGCCACTGCATCTGGAGTCCTTGGGTCTCCGCGATTTCTGACATTCTCATGCCGCTTATTGGTCTTCCTTCATTTCGTTGAGTCTTTTTCTTATATCTTTCAATTGCTGCTCCAGTAGGCGTTTTTGACTCTCAAGCATCTGCTTTTCTTGATCTTTAGTTAATTGAGGTCTCATTGAAGCTATTGGCTGCGGAATCTTTGCGGGATCTATCGCGGCTTTTGGGAGAGTTTGTAGATATGATTGAAACTGCGGCAGTTGTCCGCTCTGCATTATCCACTCGGCAGTGGGGGGCAATCCGGAAGGAGATCTTCCAACCCAGCCTGGCGAGAATCCGAAGCGAATCCATCCAGGGAGGCCAGTTATTTGGTACATCCATCGATGTCTTCGTCCTCTTCCACCACCTCGATAAGCCACTTTCGACCACCTCTATTTTGTGTATATGCACAAAATCTTTATAAAGTTATCTATTGACCCCAAGAACGCTCGTCCGAAGGGTGAAGATGAATTGCGTTGAGTTTCATAGACTCTTCTGTAACGAATATTTGAATTGAGTCGAGGTAGACTCATCGATTCGTGAGAGTCGAGTTTCAGGGCAGGAACTGCCCGTAGAGCCTGTAAGGCGCATCCCTTTAGGGAATGGATGAAGCAAGAAGCTCCTTGAGAAAGGAAGTAATAGTTCACTGTATGAAAAGCAGATCACAACAACGCAGTATCATGACTTAAAGGAATAGTAGGTCTCATCCTGACTGACTTTGCTGATTATCAAATCCTTGGATCTGAGCCTGGTCATATGTTTGATAACTGTTGTAGGGGAAAGACTTAGCATACTAGAGATATCTACGACACGGCAAGGTCTACGCTTGAGAATTTCAAGTATTTCATCTTTGAGATTCTTGCCAGGCTTCCATTCTACACGCTTACCTCTCGCATCATGGATTCCATAGACCCAGAGTTTTTCTTCGCCCAAGGTCCCTTTGAGGTCGTTAGCAAACTGGCTTAGATCATTTTGGGAGACGGGTCGAACGAACCCCTCTGATGGAGGTCTCCAAGGTGTGTATACCTGGACTAGATCCGGATTAATATCAATTATCGAGTTTATCAACTGTCGTCGGGCTTCTCCGTCCACATTTGATATTCCAGAAGTTGTTCGAAGGAGCATGACTTCTAAAGCTACCATACCTTCGGTTTTTGCCTTAAGACTCTTTATTGACTGCTTTATCTTCTGGATGCTTATGCCTCTAACAGGTCTGTTTATGGCTCTGAACGTTTTTTCATCCCCCGCGTCAAACTTGTTGGTAATTATGTCCAATCTAGAGACGTTTTCCGCCACATCACTTCTATGTAGCTGAGAAGCATTTGTAAGGATCACCAAAGGGATTGAACCTACCAGGGGGCGAATTCCGTCTATAATCTCCCCTAATTTTAGATTCAATGTAGGCTCACCGGTCCCTGAAAACGTAACTACATCAATAGTGTCAATATCAATTCCGGTAAGGAATTGATTAAATTCATCTATTATTCTGCCAGGTGTGGGGAGATCCTCATTTACTTTTCCGGGATCTGACACATGAATCTTTGTTCTTCCCAATTGGCAATATATGCAATCAAAAGTGCATTTCTTCGGTAATGTTGTGGTATCTATTCCTAAAGATCGGCCGAATCGCCACGATGGGACAGGTCCATAAACAGTCTTCAAAAATCTGACCTCCAAATTAAATCAGTATTATACAGCCTGATCCATTTTCTACATATTTGTCACCCATTGCTTCTTTGAAAGCTTCCTTAGCCCCCGCTCCCGTGCAGTGACAAGGAGATACAAGACTGACCTCTAACCTATGAAAATACTCCAAAATCGGTGTGACTTCTTTTTCGCTGGAGACATGAAAGCCCCCTATCACAGCATGAACCCTAGAGACCCCACTAACCTGTCTAGAAGTCTCTACTACTCTTATCAAGCCCGGATGAGCACATCCAGTAAGAACAATCAGTCCTTTATCCTTAATATTGATGACTACTGAATGCTCGGCTATTCCACCTTCCACTCTCCCGGTAGATATGCAGCCTCGTGCTATTCTTGCGGGAGTGGCTCTAACTTCTGGCATTCCTCCAAGTTCTCTTATCTTAAGCTCAGCAGATGGATTCTCCGAAGGAAGATAGATGGGTATTGGAAGCTTTAGCAAGGGCAGCAATTTGGTTAATGCTCCGCAGTGATCGCCGTGCCAATGTGATATGAAGACGGCGAGGATTTCTTGAAAATCAATCCCCATTTTTTCAGCGTTTGTTAACAAGGTCTTATGAGAGCCACTGGTATCCATCAAAAAAATGAATCGTTGTTTGTCGTATGCCAATTCAATCTGGAAGGACAGACCCCAGCAAGAAAGCAAGTTGGGGCGTTTTATCTTATTGTCCACAAGTGTGGATATCTTTGCTGTATTTGCGACTTCAGGCAGAATGAAACCCCTCCCGCCTCGATTAATTGCTAACTGCCGTAGCAGCTATTCAGGGCTGTTTTCAAGTTATTTTGTGAATATACACAAAATTTTATAAAGCCTTCTAGTATTTTAGTCTAATGGAAATCCCTAAATCGTGTCGTCCCGGAGCGGTGAATGCAGATGCGTAGACGATGGCGAAAAGGTCTAAGAAGGCCAGGTCGGCCAACCAAGCCGCGAACCTTGGAAACCCCGCCGGAAATCAGACACTTCATACCCGCCATTCCCAAAGACAGGTTAGATGATTTTCCTGATAATCCCATTTTTCTATATTATGACGAATTTGAAGCCTTGAGATTGGTAGATCTGGAAGACCTGTCCCAAGAAGAAGCAGGGGAGAGAATGGATATCTCTAGAGGTACAGTTTGGCGTCTTATCGAGGAAGGTCGTAAAAAGGTCATTCAAGCTCTCATTGAAGGAAGAGAATTGTTCATAGTACCCAGAGAAGCTGAAGGGTAGTCCTGTCTTAATGCTCTTCAGGAAGCCTAGAAAAGGACTGACTTTATGTGTTTTGTGCCCTTGCTGCCGAATATCTCTTCGGCTAGATCATTAATCTTCTCCGCTTTTCCTCTCACTACGATGACTTCCAGACAGTTCTCTTCATCAAGATGAACGTGAAGTGTGGAACTTATAATGTCTTCATAATGATGTTGAGTGTGTGTCAAGCCATCAGAAGCCCCCCTAATAGTATGATCAAAAAGAACTATTAGAGTACCAACTCTCTCTCCTTCGCTTCTCTGTAGCTCCTTGTATTCTGAGATGAAATTTCGTATGGCATCCCTGGTTGCTTCAGATCTATTAGTGTAGCTGCTTTTTTCAACTATTGAGTCAAACTCACCCAGCAATTTCTTTGGCAGGGATATGCCCGTTCTGATGACCTTTTCCTTCTTCATAGAATCACGGTAATACTATCAACTGGACAGGATTTAAAGATTCGTGTATCTCTCATGTAGCCCAAGCTACTCAGTTCTGCTCTGACCTAATTCGATCAAGGATTCTTCCTACCTCATCTACTTCCAGGGTGTTAGGCGTTCCTCTCCCGGTACGAACCTACTTAAATTCCCTTTCCAAATCTGTATTCTCAATCTCTCCGAGAATCGCGCTAAGATATTCCTCCTTCACGGTCTCTGAGTTTAACTCCTTATGGAAATGACAGAAGGAACATTTTGAGTAGCAAAAAGGAATGTTTACGTAGGTTCTAACGTCCTCGTTGAGTCTGGGGAAACGTATCTTGTCAGGACGATATGATGCTTTTTCAAAGGATCTCCGCATTATTCTTTTACTAATTGAAATAGCCAGGATCGAGTCCAGCCTGCCCAACGCATTTCTGAGTCTGATGATATTGTTCCTCGGTCACCCTCGCATATACGACAAGAGGAACAAAAGAGCTTTGGTGGTGACACGGAAGACATAATAAAACGCAGTTTGTAACACAAACCGCAATTCAATTCTTGTTAGAAAACGTACACATTTATTAGTTTAATCGGCTCCAGAATTCAAAGATATAGATGTAGCGAACCCTAGACAAAGAAATACGAGGAGAAGCCCCCAGATTGCATATCAGAACATTCCCCATGCTTGATAAGATATTGGGTGAAGGAATCTCTCCAAGAAATATGGTAATAATTAACGATACTCCAGCTGCCAATGGATATTTACTGGCTGACCAAATCTTCTTTGAAGAATTAGGTAGAAATAAGTACGGCATCTTCATGGCATTTGACCATTCCCCGGATATGCTACGCCAGAAATTCAAAGCAGCAGGATTTGACAGTGAGAAATACGAAAGCGAAGGAAGACTGTTCCTGATTAACTGCTTCAAATTTATGGAGAAGAGTGGCCCATTTGCTGTAACTGACCCTTCAAACCGACCAGAAGTAATAAGACCTTTTAGAGAGATAAGTAGGGTAACCAAAGGGAAGATGAAAAACAATACAGTGTGCGTGGTTGACTCCCTGCTGTCTTTGGCCACACTATTCAGTGTACAGCACGTGATAAGCTTCAGTCTGCTAATGCGTGAGATGTCCATAAAATATGGCTGCACAATATTCATGATAGCTCCGCAGGCCATCGACAAAGTCTGTAAATGTCTTGAGCTGATAGAATATAATTCAGACATTGTAATAGAGTTCAGAATAAGGGAGCATGATAAGAAGAATCAACCTATGCTTAGAGTTAAGAGACTGGGGGGATCGCCACCTTCTGGCTGGATGCCCTTCTTGGTGAAAAAGGGTGTTATCAAAAGCATAGGGGTTTCTAAAAAGAATTCGCAAGACTAAAGCAGCTATTTTGGCACATACTTCTCGACTATGTCTTCCGCCATTATGTTGAACAGATTCTCAACGCCGTTCCCAGATTTTGCGGATGTTTCTAAGAATTCCAGTTTTGCCTTTTCAGCAAACACCGATCCTTCATTGGACGAGACCTTCCTCGCATCGTTCAGATCGGATTTATTGCCAACTAAGATTATTGGAACTCTTCCACAATACTTGTCAACATCGCCAAGCCATTTGTCAAGGTTGTCAAAGGATCTCTTATTCGTTATGTCGTAAACGAGTATAGCGCCTCTTGCCCCCTCCAGGTAATGCCTTCTCAGAATCTTGTATTTTTCTTGACCGCCTATGTCCCAGATGATTAGATTGAGGTTCAGTTTGCCGAAAGGAACGAACTTCCCTGCAAAGTCTATCCCGATAGTTGGTTTGTAATCCCCTGTGAAGCGTTTCTCAGTGTATCGAACGATTAGGGAGGTTTTTCCCACTTTTTCATCTCCGACCACTACAACTTTAAATACATACTCTTTCATGCTATACCCTCTAATACCTTTTTAGTCGCCAGTATTTATTAAGTAATAGGGTTGTGCTTGTCTACTACTCTCAATTCAAAATATCGAATAACTTGATTATATACGTATCTTTCCTTCAAAATTCAGTTTATGATCAAAGCAACGCGTTTAGAATACCGATACGCCCCTTACTCCTGCAATCTTGAGTAGCTTCGGGATTATTCCACCTGGAAGTTGTCTTTCAGTAATTATGGTTAACTTTGGTTCGGGGAATAGCTCCGGATCTTCTGCCAGGATTTGCCTAATGCTAATTCCCTCGTCTGCAATCAGCGCAGTGGACTCGGCAACTACTCCGACTGCCTTTGGTTCTGCGTCTATCACAACAACTCCAAATCCAAGTTTCTTCGCGACGTCCCGGAAGAAGGGACCGGCTGGCTTAATGTTCTCGAATATTTCTTTCAGTTCAGGTTTCGAGAGAATCATCCTAACGGTTTCAATGATTACTCTTCGATCGATACCTATGGCTCTTGCAATTTTGGTTGGTGGAATCTCGATATAACCGCAATAGATCTTGCCATCTTCCCTCACTGATAATCCAAGTTCAATAATTGCACGGACGACTCTTAGCCGAGCAGGGCTATGTTTTAGGGAATCACGTATTGCTGTCCACATAGAATCACTTGCTTCTTTCTGCACGACATATATCGAATTGATGCACTATAAATAGTTATGTATATTTCTGTACGCAAAAGCCTTAAATATGACCTCTATGTATGCTTATTGACATTAGCCTACAAAATAGAGAGGGAGTGATGTAAGATGGGATCATCCAAGAGGATTGAGCTTGATGAGGATGGCATACCAACCCAATGGTACTGTGTTTTGTCAGATTTGCCCAAGCCGTTATCGCCGCCGCTGAGTCCGGAAACCAGAGAACCCATAAATCCAGCAGCGCTGGAAGCGATCTTTGCGAAAGAGCTTGTTCGGCAGGAGGTTACTCAGGAACGCTGGATAAAGATACCCGAAGAGGTAAGAGACATATACCGTCTGTGGAGACCGACTCCGCTCATTAGAGCCAAAAATCTAGAAAGGGAGCTGAAGACACCTGCAAAAATCTATTACAAATATGAAGGAGTAAGTCCTCCCGGGAGTCACAAACCAAATACTGCTGTCGCGCAAGCATACTATAACATGAAAGAGGGAGTAAAGAGAATAACAACAGAAACAGGAGCGGGCCAATGGGGTTCAGCCCTTGCCTTTAGTTGCTCGAATTTCGGCCTTGAATCTACTATTTACATGGTTCGGGCAAGCTATGATCAGAAGCCCTACAGGAAGAGTCTGATGCATGTCTGGGGTGCTGAAGTCGAGCCAAGCCCCAGCAGCAGAACGAAGTTCGGGAAATCGATCTTGGAGAACAACTCTGAAAACTCGGGCAGCCTTGGAATAGCTATAAGTGAAGCCATCGAGGACGCAATTACGCATGACGACACGAAATATACTCTTGGCAGTGTTTTGAATCACGTTCTTACTCATCAAACTGTGATAGGTCTTGAAACCAAAGAGCAAATCAAGATGGCAGAAGATTATCCTGACATGCTCATTGGATGTATTGGAGGAGGTAGCAGTTTCTCAGGTCTATTTTGGCCTTTCTACTACGATAAGGTTACAGGGAAGGCTCCAAAGAACACAAAATTCATTGCCGTAGAAGCCGCTGCATGTCCATCAGTAACAAGGGGAGTATACATGTACGATCATGGAGATACGGCACGAATGACTCCGATGCTAAAGATGCATACACTAGGTCACGAGTTCATCCCTCCGCCCATTCATGCAGGTGGCTTACGCTATCACGGTATGGCACCCACTGTGTGCCTGCTGGCGAAGGAAGGCGTCGTGCAGACACGAGCATACAATCAAGTGGACGTATTCGAAGCCGCTACGCTTTTCTCAAAGACAGAAGGATTAGTATCTGCACCAGAGCCAGCGCACGCCATCAAAGCAACGATCGATGAGGCGCTAAGATGTAAAGAAACAGGCGAGGCCAAAACCATTGTGTTCTTACTATGTGGCCACGGGTACTTTGACCTGAAGGCTTATGACGACTACTTCGACGGAAAACTTCCCCCCTATGAGTATCCAAAGAAGGAAGTTGACAAGGCAATAAAGAAATTGAAAGACTTATATCCTTGGATAGACAGTGTACCGTACTAATCTTTTCCCATTTCTTTTACAACATACCTATTTCTTTTAAAACCCGTTATAAAAAATAAAAGAAGGGGTTTAGGTTGGTTTTCTGCCTCTTAACAAGAAGGCGGCTACTCCAACTATAGCCACCGCTCCTAATACTCCGCCTAGGATAAGGTATAGGGTGTAGTCTGCTTCTTGGGGTGCGTTTACCTGTATTTGCACTTGGTCGTTTACGCTGTTTCCGTATCCGTCTTGGGCATATATTGTGACATTGTAGGTTCCTGCTTGGTCCAGATCAGTTATGTTTAGGGTTAGATTTTCATTATTATTCCAGGTCCCACTGTGGGTGACATTTCCATCAAGGTGCAGCTGGTATTCTCCATGGGGATAAGCAGAGGAGGTTACCACCCAGGTTATCTCTGCATCTTCTCCTAGTGTTATTTCTTGGTCGCTGGGACTGGATAATGCTAATTGAGGTATTATACCCACCGGATCTGTGCTATTAAGGTAAAGTATCAAATCAAGATCCATATAGAATATTACATGCGCATATCCTAAACGGTCTATTTGCAGATGGGGTAGACGCTCATCATCAGCAGGTTGGGTGATATTTATCGCTTGGTTGAAACCAAATGTATTATTGATGTAATATAGTCGGAAATATGGCCCAGAATCCTGAGAGAATACTATGTGGGCGTTGTTAGAGTAATCTACTACCAAACTCATATCATTAACGCCAAAATAGGTCTGGTTGAAATTAATTGGGGAGCTAAAGCTTGTGCCTGAACCTGAGGAATAGAATATACCCCAATAACCTGAAGAAGGTCCAGCCCAACTGAGATGTATTTGATCATTATTATCGATGTCCATAGAGAGATTGATTTCTTCAGTAGAACTGAAGTCGCCTGAAACATTGTATGGTGTACTCCAAAAGCCGGCTACATTATTACACAGGAAAACATCTCTATCCGAAGTACCACCGATTGCTCCTATGAATGCTATATGGACTTTGTCATTGGAGTCAACGGCTATACTTACATCATCAAGCACTGAATCAAAGATACCAGTATTTATTTCTTGAACCGAAGACCATACTCCGCTGGGACTGCGATAAACATATCTTGTGGCGTCACCGTCTTGAGTATTAATGAAAGCTATATGCACTCCGTCCTGACTATCAATAACCATGGTGGGGTCTTTTTCATTAAGACTATCCGTCTGGGTTATATTATAAGGATTGCTAAATGTTCCCCCCTGGTTATTAGAGTAAAATATATCTCTGTTAGTAGTACCGTCACCTGGAGGAAATCCAGCCCAAGCTATGTGTACTACTTCATTGCTGTCCAAAGCTATTACCGGTCGGTTCTGGTCGTAACCGGTAAGATTAACTTGGGTTACATACGTTATGTTCCATGAACCACCCTTATTTGTTGCGTATGAGATTTCATTATTCCCAGTAGTAAAGTTGGTATTCCCATACATAGCTACATGGACATATCCGTCGTTATCGACAGCTATGGCGCGGTCATTAAAACCGATTAAGGTATCCATCCAAGGTGAGGTTTGCGAAATGGCGATAGGTATAGTCCAGTCATCACCCGCATCTGGAGAAGCGGATACTGGAGCGATTAAAACCACTGTAGGCGCTAGCAATGCTAAGAATAGAAAACCAGAGAAAAAAAGAGCAAAATCCTTCTTATCTGTCATAAATCCCGCCTCGGAAAATCATTTTTCGTAATGTACTATATACTACTATAAAATACCTTCCATAAATAACAACCCCGTTATAAAAAATAAAGAAGAAGGAAAAGATTGCAAACACCAAGCGACCTAATCGCCACCCGACTTTCATCACTATTCACACTTACTTTAGAAATAAGCGTCGGATAAGATGCTCGTAAGAGGAAGGTCCCGGGCAACCCGAAGGTGAAAACTTCCTCTGTAGCTGCAGATCGGGAGCA
>JBHLPL010000084.1:0-8429 GCA_048939465.1 Promethearchaeota archaeon
GATGAACCCAATTATCTTGAGAAAAGTTTTTTGTAAAAGGAATGGGATCACTCAGTCAAAGGAATAGGTTTTTGACTAGCTTATGTATGATTGACGGTCTGAGCCTTCAGGGATTCTTTTATCAAGACGACCCCTAAGCTTCTCAAAGGCGCGCTCCATGGTCACAATCTGCTTGTCCAGTGCACTCACATCAATCCCGATATTGAACCATTTACCTAATATATCGACAATTGCCCTAGAGGCCTTTGGGTCCGTCGCCAAAATAGGCATTGTCTCCGCTAGTAAACAGACTCCGTCAATCCCATATTTGGCTTTTCCCCAAGCGGGGATTATACCATTTGCACCCATAATGACTCCTTCACCCATTACCTTGCATTGCTCAAGTTTCGTAAAGACATCAAGAAGCTCGCGGGAAGTTGAGGAAACGAAAATGCTGGGCTCGGAAGAAACATTCTCTGTGACATACGCTCCTGTTGAAACAATAGTCTTCACACCGTGAGACTTGCAGAAGTTGCTAATGTAATCCGAAAATACAAATATACCGAGAGAAGTTGTTGGTTGAAAGTCGCCGCTTATGATGAATAAATCATTGACTCCTTTTGGATTTTTCCAGAAGTAGATTGTTGATCGCGGTACGTGAAGCTTTCCATCTGCCCCCACAGCAACCTGGGCTGGGAAATCGTGGTAGAAAATCAAGGCGACCTTCTCAGCCTTTAGGCTTTCAGCGATGCTTAGAACAGCCCCTTTGCCGACCATTGCTATTCCAGGTAGCCCTACGATAGCCACAGGGTTATTTAACTTAGCATGATCTAGTTTCTTCAGTATTTCTGTACGGGGCCCATTCATTCGGTGCACATTCTTCACTCCTTACTGGAAAATGGAGGCAAACTCTCCTTAAAAAGCTATTGAATATGCATATTTCAAGAAAGACTGTTCATTTGAAACACCTCGAGGAGACTCCATCCTGAAGGACGAAGAGGAACTCAGGTTAACATTAAATGGGTCCGTCAAATGATTAGAATCTCGAAGTAGTTTATGTCAGCCCTAACTACACCAGCAAAGAATGTAACAGATGTCACTGTAGAGACACTTCCCGACATTAGGATGCCCAGAATGCAAGGTGTGCGGACACACCCCCAACTCGGACCTGAATGGTGCAAGAAACACAGCCCGACGCTACATGCGGATTACCAAGCTGGGCTTTTGTAAACAAGCCCCCCGATTTAGCGTGTTGTGAAGTCGAGACTATCCCTAACGGCATAAGATTGATACCGAGCACAGCTACAAACTTCATTTGTTAGGGCGGAGTAGCTTACGATTCAGTAGGATTCGTGAATCGAGACTCAATATCAGGCACTCGGATTTCAGCAAGCCCGATGACTTTCGAAACCATGGTCTCTTCTATGTCCAATTCTCTAATTAACTCGTCTTTTGTGATTTTCTCTTTAAACCGGACTATGTTACTAATCCTAGTAACATAGCTATACAAACGACTAATTCTATTCTTGAGAATTTCAAGTGCTCTTGGATCTTCCATATCTTTTACCTCCAAAATAATCTGAAGCAGGGAGGTCATCCAAGACACATTCTCTGGTTTCGAGATTCCATGTTTCTCGAACAGTCCAGTATCAACATAGTACACAATATATCTGTCTGGTCTTTTAACAGAGGGGAGCTCATCCAGTTTGACGCCTATCAATTGGGATTCTTCTAAATTATCCTCTTCAGTTAGCTGCGCTATTGAAACACTCTCAGGAGAGATGCTGGACAAAGTGCAAAGCAAGATACGGACTTCAATCTTATTATCCCCAACAATGAAGATTTTATCACCATTGACCAAGTGATAGATGAGCTTTGCAAGATCACCAGCAGAAACGACCTTCAGAGTGTCCTCTATCGATTTTAGCGTAGCGATATCAATCATTGAAAACATATTGCGTTTATTGATATTTAGAATGAATGCGAGCGATATTTGGGATAGACGCCAGTTGATTTCTGACCTTGAATAGTCCCTACTACTAACAACTATTAATATGTAATCACTCATCTTTTTGAACCAGAAGGTGAAATCGCTTGTGGATATTTCTTCAACGCTCTGACCGGTTAATATGTTGAGGAAGCTATTTTGAGCGCTGAAATATCCAGAGATTAGGGTGGGATCAACTGCGATGCTTCCGTACACTCTAGAAACAAGGGGGATCCCATCTGTCTCCAAAATGTAAACATTGTGTATCATCAAAAATCGCCATTTCCGAGGTTCATGAGGTGCTCTTGCTTCGTAATAATTAATGTTTCTTAAGAATATTAAGTTGTGGGTTTCATAGAGCTGTGAATAGTCTACAACTAGATTACTCTGAACTTCAAATAGAAGAAGGATAGAATACGACACCATAAGAACTGCTGGAAGTTATTAAGATTGAAGGGTATTTACACTCTGTTGTTTGGAGTTTCAGAAACAATGCAAATCAGAGTCGGAAGCTTGGGAGTAGTCAGAGTTGAGAGTGGTGTTTATGCCTATACTGGCTCGGCGCTGGGCAGCGGAGTATCAAGTCTAGAGTGTAGAATAAGAAGACATCTCTCAGAGAAGAAAAGAACCTTTTGGCACATCGACTATCTCCTGATGCATGAAAAATCACGAATCATTGAGGTCATCTATGCTAAAACCGACCAGAATGTAGAATGTGAGGTTTTTAAAAAGCTTAGTAGGCGTTCCGGAGTTACTATTCCCGTTGAAGGATTTGGTGCTTCCGACTGCAAGAGTAAATGCGATAGTCATCTCTGCTTTATCAAGACAAGTGTGGGAGAAGCACTGCGGACGATTATGGATTGCTATCGAGAAGCAAAACAGGAACCAGAGAGATGGAAAGGCAAGGTACTAAAACGTTAACGTTTAAGCTCACGTCATTGGCGAGAACTCTGACTGCAGAGATCTATTCCGCATAAATACTGAAAATAGATAGTGATTTAGAAGCTTAAGTTCCTTTACGGCGTCAACCTTCCAGCTGCATTGCGGGCATAAGGATTCTTCACACCGCCTGACCCTTCCACTACTTCATGAATTCTGGGGGTATGTGAACTACTCCATCCTTTCGGATGAAGTCTTCTTGCAAAGAAGAAGACAAAAAGCCACCTTCCAATAGTAAGTCCTTAAGGCTATTGTTATAACTTCTACTTCCTGACCTTCAGAGGAAGCTTCCTGAAGAATGATTTTGTAGCAGATAGCAATCTGGAGATGACATTGTCATATTTGGCCAGTGAAACCGAGATATCTGAAGAAAGGGATAGAACAGTAAATATTCCTTGTTCAGTTTTAAGTGCGCTGGATGATATTTCAACTTTCTTGAATCCTTCTCTCTTAAAAACTTCTTTTGCATCCTCAATCTCCATGAATTCCCAGATGTTGACAGGGGGATGAAATTCTATCTTTAGGTTACACTTCGTGAGATTCTTTATCTCCTGGAATTTTATGGTAATCCGTGTAGGCGAAAATCTTCCAGACGGACTAGGCAACAAGAATCCTCCGTTCAGTCCTTAATATTCCTAGAGTGAGAGAGCCTTTTATGCTTTTCTTTTGATTCTCGGAGCAAGACTTCAGCAAGATTCTATTCAAGTGCCTTTTCATAGATAGTCAACATTCTTTGAGTGACTCTATTCCAGGAACATAATCTTGTTACCAAATCCCTGGCGTTCCTTCCCATCTCTCTCCGTTTCTTATCATCATTGAGTAGAGAAGAAATAGCCTCGGATAAATTTCCCACAAGTTCAGAATCCAGACTTATTAGTCGTCCCACGTCTCGGTTTACAAATTCTTCGAAGGCTTCTATCCTCGAGGCAATCGTGGGCACACCGCATGCCATAGCCTCCAAAACAGATATGCTCATCAGTTCCATCTTCGTCATGGTAACAAACAGGTCGGCATGCCTTAGGAGCCTAATCTTCTCTTTCTCAGGAACATAGCCGGCAACAATAATATTATCCCCGCCATATCTACTTCTCAGGGAATTATACAAAGGACCTTTTCCAACAATTATCAGACGAACCTCTTCGCCAAAATCACACTTCAAATATGCCTTGATAAGCGGGCCTATGTTCTTTTCAGGAGACAGTCTTCCAACATATAATATTGTCTTTTCTTTCCTCTTTTTTAACGGCAGTGGTCTGAATACATTTACGTCCACCCCTGTTGGAACGTGATTCACATTGGGAAAACCCACACTCTTAACAAAGCTCTCCTGCGATTTGGAAGTTACTATTATCTGATCTGATTGTCTTAGATAGCGCTTACCTATTTGATACATTAAGCGGGAGAGATACCCATAGGCTGTATTTTGAAGCGATAAGGCATAGTGGAGACTACACACAATAGGAATGTTCAGTTTTCTTGCAGCTTTAAAGGCATAAGCGTCCCAAGTCGTAGTAGGCCAGTGCAGATGAAGAAGCTGGAACGGTCGCTTCTTATGATTCCTCACTATTGTGCTTACTGCTTCTTTGCCTTTGGGGAGCACAAAATAAAACTCACCAACCTTAATTCGTGTGGGAAGAGGGATGTCCTTAGGAGAAATGGGATCTATACCTCTCTCCTCCGGGAAATAAAAGCCAACTGTCTTGTTGTTATCTTTTTGTAAATGCTTGCGAAGGTGTGTAACATAGTGATATATGCCGTGAGTTGCCCCAGGGTATATTATGCCTATGTTAAGACCTTTTTTCTCGACATCTTCTTTCTTTCTAAGACCTACTGTGAGCTTCGTTTCTTTTCCAGGACGGTGTTCTATGCTTCCAATAAGATTGTGGGGCATCGCTATTGATTTTCCAGTTGCTAAGATTTCTTCTGGATTCTTGCTCTCAATAAGCGAAAGTGCAGAAACTTGTCTGTAGATTCCTGCATGAATCCAGTTCGTACGAAGGCTTACATCAATACCAAGAACGTCTTTCTTCTGAAGCAATCGGTCAAATGATTGTCCAGTAGTCTTATCGGGGTTACATATCTCCCAAACAAGTGTGTTGTTTGACCTGCCAATAATAACCGATCTATTCTCATTATCGACAAAAACTTCAGATCCGTTTGTGTTCAATCCGATATAAGGAACCAAAGCTTGCCGACAGTCTGTATCTTCAGCCAGCGTTTCTATCTGAAGCGGATTAAACAGAAGCATTGGTGTTCCATTGATATTGAAGGCATATACTCTGAAGCTAAGTCTATGAAAATCAGTTGCAAATTCACCCGAGAATCTTACACAGAATGGGCCTTCTTTGTTGCCCAGAACCAGCTTAGAGATCTTCTTCTTGACTCTTTCCCACTCGTGTACCTTGATGCTGTCTTCTGCTTCTTTTGGTCCTACACCGTAAAGGGCATCTTTTACACTACTTGAGGCCAGGAGAAGTCGGAAGTAGTATTGCCGTAGAGTTCTTTTTATCGTTCTTTTGAGTCTTGCATATCGAGAGTAACAGGGCCAAAATGAAACGCCGACTCCTCTTTCATTAAGAAAATTCTCGCCGAAATTGTTCTTTAACGATTCAATTACGCCAGTTTCTTTGTTTATTCGGCAGAATTCTCTCCAGCTGTTATTTTCTCTTACTTCAATCAATAGATGATCTCGGCCAAGGCTGCACCTTATTCTACTCGGTATTCTCTTCCTTGTCCTAGCTTCGTCATCAAAATAGATGAAAAGCTCTGTTTGGGGGTGCTCAACAGGTATGAAAGCAACGATCTCATCATTCGGGCGCAGTTGAGTCTTACTTCTCCCTATGACCTGAGAGGGAATCAGCTTACCGTTATGAATTACTCGAATAGACTGAGGATTTATTGCAGCGTTCAGATTATCGAGCAAGTGTTTGGCGGGTACGACAAGAGGAATCGTTGTCAAATTCGAAGACAAATCAAGCAAGACAAGAGGAACGCGGTACTTCCAGCGCTTGTTCCACCATTTCTTTGTCTCTTTGCCTCTTCCATGTAATCGAATGACATGTTCACCACTTGGAACCGAAATTCCTCTGGATTTCAAATCTTCCTTACTTAGCTTGGCCAAGACCTTTTTGCCAATGGAAACAAAGATTTCTTCAAAAGGGGAGTTCCTCACAAGGACCGTAGGGTGAGTTCCGCTATACCAAATCTTAATTCTCTGATTCTCAGGATTCCAAAGAGCAAGCAGATTATTAACTGATTCTCCCGTGATTCTCATATCTGAGCTATTCCTTCTGGTGACCAAGACAGTCAGGGTCTGACCTTCTTTAAGGTTGATACCAAAAATACTCCTATTGCTTCTTGAGACAATCTCTTCATTATCTATCTCAGCCTGTCGTCCGACTAGGTATGGCGAACGGATTTCGATTCCTGATACTTCAGCATCTGAATTGTTCTTTAGGACAATGTGCACGATTCCCTTTTCCAGGTAGACTTTCTGAAGAAAGCTGCATTTTTCCAGAAGTTCGATTTTGTTTCCTTTTACTTCGAAACTGATCTTCTTGTCCAGCGTCTCACATTCCATGGACGCTAATAGAAGTTCGCTTGCGGCGAAGGTCTGCTGGACTGGTATGTCTTCTAGCCCATGGATATAATTGAAGAAATAGGTTTCACTAAGTCCGCCATCTTTTTCTATGAAATCAAGTGCCTTCCGATAGACATAATTGAAGATCTTACTCCAGAAGGGGTTTCCAGTTATCCTATATAATCTTGAATAGACTGACAGGACCATGACTGTCTCATAAGGTGCCACTCGAGGAGTTATGGAAAACGAGAGCGGATCAAAACCGCCACGGATTTTGAGCCTATCTGATTCCCACCAGAAGTGCCATGTTAGGAGGTATTTTGCCCAAGCCAATGAATAGTCTAGGAACTTCCTTTTATGAAGTGTTTCGTAGGCGTCCAGATTGGCATGAGCAGCGATGATTGCAGATATTCCTTCTTCCTCGTCAACTCCGGCGTCTCTCAGATAATTATACCCTAGGCAAGCAAAACCCCCTGGATTAAGCCAGTCTAACCCCTTCAGTGCTGCAGAACGATATATCTTCTCCCCGGTTATTCTATGGGCGAGGAGAAGAGCCCTTATGCATTCCGCGCTTCCACCCACAGACTCTTTGGATTCAAAATCTAATCTACGGGCAGGATATTCCCCAAAAACCTTTATTCCGAGTCGCCAAGCTCCATTGTCCTTCTGGGTTCTTAATATCCAATCAAGCGCGTCCAAACCCGCATTTAAGGCTCTTCTATCCTCTCGGTCTTCCCAGTCTCGCCGGATATGGTACAACTCTAAGAATTTCAGAGCAATAGTTGCCTGACCCCCCGGATATCCCGCATATCCGCTCTTAAGATATGAGTATCCTTCAGCCGTTACTCCATTGTAAGCAATACTATTGTGCCATATTCTACAGTTGTTCTTTATCTCCGATAGATTCCTGGAAAGCAATAGTTTTCTCAACCGGTTTGACCAATTGAGGAAAGACTTGCTGCCACTCTTCAAATAGTAGCGGTAGAAATTCACCATTCGTTCTGCTTCAAAGGAAGTGAGACTAAAGAGCAAATCATCAAACAAGAAAGATGGATGATCCTTATAAGGAAGCTGCAAGAAAGTGCCTAGCCTATCATCCCAGGCTCTCCAAAAAGCGTTCTGGGTTTTGGCAGCAACTCTTCTACAAGTCTCCAAATCCGTTGACAGTTGTTCCAGCGGCTTTACTTGGAAGAATCCATCTACAGCTTCAGTCCAGATACCGTACCCATAAATGATAGACGCTGTTGTCTTTATCTCCTCTCCCGCATCCAAAACTATTGGAAGAGGCTCAGGTCTTGGATGACGGCCAAGCCAAATGTTCCTTTTTAACATCAATTCTTGGGAGCAATAAGCCAAGGCCGCAACACTATCACCTGTTTCAGACGATCTCCTGCCCTCAAACCTGATGGAGTGAACAAGATTCTGATCAAGACTCGACTTTTCAATAGGAGAGAACACAACTCCGAAGTACGAGTTGGAGGAATTGAACATAATAAGAGGCATCTTGCAGTACATCGCACTTCGATAGCAATTCCCGTCAATGGTTGCTGGTGGGATTTTGGACTTGTAGTAGGTTGAGAAAGGATAAGGAAAATCGAATCTTCGATTAACTATATCAAAATCGTCGGACCGAACGTAGCGCATGCCACCGACAAAGGCGTAATTCACTGGAAGCGAGCAGCACAATATGGGGTTCTCGAAGAGAACTAATTCAACTCTATCCGGAGAAGTGCATGTTGTTATTATTTGAGGAAAAGACTTCGAGAAATCCCAAATAGTGTCAATTTTCCACCTTTCAGATTCGCCTGAAAGTCTTATTTCGTTCTTTCCAACCACAATTTCATAAGGTCTTCAATCGAATTTGCCTGTTTAGTCTCTCTTTCAATTATCTGATTTAATTTACCCCGTTCAGCTCTTCTATACTGATATACCGTGATTGGTTCA
>JBHLPL010000149.1:0-2664 GCA_048939465.1 Promethearchaeota archaeon
CATTAATTGCATCCCATTTCAATTGTTCATTGTCCACGCTCATTAGTCAGTATGTAACTCATTAAAATTGAACCAAAATACAGGTTAGGAAAACTCATTCTCCTGGCACAGCTATTGCTTATAGGATCATTGACGGTAATAAGCACCGAGCGAAGGGACTCAACTTTGCCTGCATTTAAGTTAAAAGATTTTGAAATCTTATGGTTTTGGTGGAGTTGGGATTGGGGTTTCGATTCCTATCCCAGTCGATACTATACCGATGATCTATACCCAATCTACAGGTCCCTTTGCATAGGGCCTCTGGAAATCAGAAAATGGTATTTCAAATACAGCCTCGTCTAGTATCTAGTCTGCAGAATATCCGCCAATCCCTTACCCAGAAATTAGGATTCTCGCCCCAATAAATCAAGGTCTCCCCTATAGAATGCCCTGAAACAGTCATGTATTTTGACTACACTGACTTTTCGTCAAGAAACCCAAAAAGTAACCTTAACCTTTCGCAGAATGGGAGTTCACAATGGCAACTGAATTAGATCCCCGCCTGGAACTTTGTTATAAACTAGCTGAAAAAGATCGAGATACATGCTCTCCGCAGTTTAGGAAATCCTTAGACAAGACCTTTCTCCGCCTCATCGGCATATGTGAAAAGAGTAGGAACCTATCAATAGAAGACCTCAAGGCAGAGTTTAAACACATTGCCGACTCCATTGATGGTGTTGAACGGACAGAACCTATCAGAGAATATTGATTCAAGTCTCTTTCTGCCGCTCAAAGCACATTAAGGGACTAGCATACGACCACCTTTGGCTTGTTCGCTCTTACCCGATGCTTTAGCCCAAAAATCAGGTTTTTCGACACCAAAGTCAGGGATCCCCTGATTGACAGAACGGAGACGTTGAAGCAAAGTAGATATTCATCTTGAAGGTGCCTTTTACTTTCAAGATATCCTCGGGCTGCCCCCGTTGATCTCACCATGTCGGCGGGGGCTTCTTGTTGATTGTTCTTGACTTTCTCCTTGACTTAAAATAATCAAATTCCATCAACTTACCTCGTCAATTAGTACACATATCAACCTATACGTTTCTGGATCACCTTTGAACTAACTCCTAACCAAGGTTTCTGCGAACCAACTCAAAGGGGAAGATTATGGCAACTGCTAAACAAATCCAGTACAGGTTAGGGCAGGCAAAGAAAAAACTAACAAAAGTCAACAAAGAACTCACAGCTACTAAAAGTAAGGTCAAGAAATTAGAGGCTCAGCTGAAGAGGGCTGCGAAGAAGAGAATTATCAGGAGAAGCGCGCGTAAGGCGAGTGTAAAGAGACCGGCGGCCAAGAGAGCAGCGCGAGTCTGAACAAGGAGCCGCTAGATCATGAAATCCTCTTCCCATTACGCCCATGCTGTATTCATAAACTGCCCGTTTGACAGCCGTTATCGACGGCTCTTCAGAGCCATTGTGTTTTCAATTATCGATTGCGGCTTCATCCCGCGCTGTGCACTCGAGATCAGCGATTCGAGTGTCGAAAGGTTGTCAAAACTCTTTGATCTAATTGCCTCCTGCCAACTTGGGGTCCACGACATCTCCAGAACACAGCTCGATTCACAGCATCGATTGCCTAGGTTCAACATGGCTTTGGAACTTGGTATATTTCTCGGGGCGAAACGATTTGGCCCAAGCAAGCAGAAACTAAAGAACTGTGTCATTCTGGACTCAGAACGATACAGATTCCAGAAGTTTATTTCGGACCTTGGTGGCAAGGACATCGCTGCGCACAACAACGATTCCAGCGAGGTGATACGCATAGTGCGCAACTGGCTTGGATCGTTCAGCAAATCATTGATTCCGGGCGCAGCGAAAATGATCCAGAAATACGACGATTTCCAGGCACAGCTTCCTCTCCAGTGCAGAACGCTACATCTCGTGCCAGCAGAATTGACGTTTGTCGATTTTATATTGCTGGTCGAAGCGTGGCTTGAGAAGTATGACGAGGAGAATGAATGATTGCATCCAACGATGAGATGAACCGGACGGGTAAACAGTACACGAAGCTTTGTAGACTTAGAATTAATGGGGTCATCCCTTGACATCTGACATTTATGATTGACCCAAGCCTCGTGTGTGGAGTGCAGAAGGTTTTTCACATGTCAAGGGCTGACCCCATTCGTCTTGGAGCCGGAAATCACTGAGACACGGTTCTCCATCGCCTGAACGGAGCTTGAAGAATCACGGCTTCAAACAATGTTATATAGAAGAACCAGAATCGACTTAACGTAGAATGAAGAGGATCCTATGGATCTATCCCTGTTTATATTCGTGACTATCATAACCCTAGGGTGGGCCGTTATCTTTTATCCATTTATGAGAAGAGCTAAGAAGCGGTGGGACATCTTAATACTCATTGCAACTTCATTTTCCTTGGCCACTCTGATCCTCAAAGAGATAATCTATGAAGTGGATTCGCCTTTTTCTGGCATTTTCACCTATGGATTAGGGATATTCTTTGGTGTTTTGGTTTTATATTCTTTTTTCAGACTCAAATCCAGCTGGCTTGAAGACTTGCCAAACGATGATATGTTTCTCCGTGATCATAAAATCGAAGAGAAGATTCCTATGCGCCATTTGTTTCAAGTAGCCATTCTATTAGAAGAAGAAGGGAAAGATTTC
>JBHLPL010000085.1:0-8306 GCA_048939465.1 Promethearchaeota archaeon
TTTTTCCCCTTGAGAGAAGAAATGAAATTGGTGAATGAAAGAAATGTCAAAGGGTGCTATTTCAAAATCTGAGGATCGTGTGCCAAAATCCCCCGCCCGTTGTCCCGAATGTAGTGGACTCGATTTTGTTAGGGATTACAGTAGAGGGGAAACCATTTGTGGCACTTGCGGTCTGGTAATTAGTGATCATATTGTTGATTCAGGTCCTGAGTGGAGGGCTTTTACAACAGAGGAAAAGAATCTGAGAAGTCGTGTGGGCGCTCCAATGACTTTGAGAATGGCTGATAAGGGATTAAGTACAATGATCGGAAAACAGGACACCGATAGCTTCGGCAAAAAGCTTACTGCCGGACGCAGACGCCTGATGCACCGCCTGAGAAAATGGAACTTCCGCAGCATTGTCCACTCGTCCAAAAGGCGCAATTTAGCCCACGCGCTTTCTGAGATGCAAAGACTGTCCAGTCAGATTGGCCTATCGAAAGATATAATGGAGGGTGCTGCCTTACTGTATCGGAAAGTCATCGAGCAAGGATTAACCCGTGGTCGCTCGATAGACGCAATGATCGCAGCTTCTCTTTATCTTGCTTGCAGGCTTCACGGATTACCTAGACCGCTTGATGAAATCGAGCGATACTCCCGCTTCGATAGAAAGGAACTTGGATACTGCGTAAGGACTATCCTTTCCAAACTCAATCTCAAGGTTCCTAGGGCAAGTGCCAACGATTTCATACCGAGGTTCGGTAATGAGCTTGGACTATCCACAAAAACTCAGCGCAAGGCTATTGAGATTCTGAATTCTGCGAGAACAAAAGGACTAACCAGCGGAAAAGATCCAACGGGGCTAGCCGCAGCATCTTTATACATTGCCTCTATGTTGGAGGGTGAGCGAAGAACTCAATCCGAAGTTTCAAAGGTTGTTGCAGTAACGGAAGTTACAGTCCGAAATCGATACAGGGAATTAATTAGAGAACTCAATATAAATCTTGGCAAATAATCCTCCCTTCTTTTTTTGAAGCTACTGTTTTTTCATTTTGTTCTGCTCTTTCAGTGTATATCCCCCGCTAGAACAGAAATATTTAAAAAGACCGTGTAAGGGGTATTGCATATCCAAGAATTATGGGTGAAGCATTTGATACTGTATCCTGCTCTAGGGAGTCTTTTTATTGTCATTGGCATTTTGGTCGCTCTGTGGCTTATTGTGCATATTGAAGTCGGGCGAGAGTTTTCATATAGGAAGACAATTGCATCAATAATTCTTCTTTCAATCCTTCTGGGCTTCGGTATACATTTTATTATGTTAGCCTTTGGTGGCTGACTCGAACAGAATAACCTTTATATCTTTATCAACGAAAGGTATTTATCAGATTAAACGGATATTTCTTTTAATCGTCTGGCTCTGAAGATGTCTTCATCAAGATCGGGGTATGCTAATGTTCAAGCGCAGAGATAAAGGAGAACAATCGCGGTTTCGGATAAGTCGAGAGCTGGCAAAGGAATTTGAGACAATATACGATTTCAAGGAAAAGGTAAGCAGAGTTCAATCAAGAGAAGCCGAGAAAATCTCAAACCACTTCAACACATCCATCCAAATAGCTAAGGCAATCTGCCAACTAGAGCGAGATGGAGTAAAAGGGGAAACGGCACATGAGTTGTTTCAGTGGGCGCAAATGATTAGAGAGGAAATGCGTGTGCCTGTTCCTCAAGTATCATCCTATCTTTTCAATTTTGCGGTGGGCGAAGGAGTATGGATAGAATACCTTTACATCAAGTTTCACTCTGTACTTGAAAAAGCACTGATGAGCCTTGCTAATCTCGAAAGAGCTTTCGAGAAGGAGGATACTATCCCAGCTGAGAAAATCGTAGGTATAATAGATGCACGTAGAGATGTTGTTGAAACCCTGATCGGTCCACTAATGGATAAATGGAAGAAGGAGCATGAAAATGCTCCAAGTATTTACGCAGCTCAGGCCATAGTCTCGGCAGCTCTGAAGACCCCTCCTGGGCGTGCCATCCATATTATGGAAAAAGCCAAGCTTGAGCTTCAGAAAGCACTATTTCATCTAGATAGTTCTTTGGAAAAAGAGAGCCTCCCGGAAGATGGAGTTCCGGTCAAAATCAGGGTCTTGAAACTTCGGATGCATCTATTAAGTCCTCTCTCAAAACTTGAAGATATGGCGTTGGCGGAAGTTGTTTTGAACGCGTGCCCGAGACCTGAGGCAATCTATGTCGAAGGAGAACATCCAAGTGTTTTAGTTCATTCGCCAGTGCTTCGAGGGGGGCTTGTGGGGCCTGAACTCAAAACATCTTCGGACTTTCTTGAGCGTGACGTTTTCTTGGCAAGACGTCGCGATGAATCAGAACGTGACGCGTTTTTGTTGAATCGTGTCAAAAGAGCTCACAGAACGCTGGTTCTTCAAGGAAACAATCCAGTCTCTGCTGCTGCCAAGTTGATATCTGATATGTCACATCGTTTTAAGGCATCCCCCGTCGATGAAATAGAAGCAAAAAGAATGATTATCGAGAAAGCTGCCGGCGCGGAGAAGTTTGGTGAATTCATTAGGAAGATGAGGATTGCAAAATCGATCGATGAACCAAGAAAATCGGTCATTTCAGAGACTACTTCTAGGATACCCAACGAGTCGTTATTGGAAGAAACTGAGCACACGGCGATGGTGCGTGGAGTGATTAGTGAAGAACCGGGAATCGAAGTCGAGGAAGAACTCGCTGAGGACCTCAATGAAGAAGCCGCGGAAGAACCCGCAGAAGGAGTCACAAACCTTGACGGCAAAACTGGAGAAGGAATGGAGGCGGCAACAAGCCGCGAAGAAACTGTGACTGAAGGACTACTGGAAGAATCTCCCAGAAACCTTGATGATAATGCTGTCAGGGAAGTTATGAGAGAGATTTCCGAAAAGGACATCGAAAAGCTGGGTCTGCCGGAAGAAGAAATAGTGAAGTCGCTTGCATCGTTGATAAAAGAGACCTTTGTGGAGAATAATGCAGACGAACTGGAGAACAAAACGGATGAATAAAAGGTGATTTCATGCCCGCTCTATATTGGCTTCTAGATGTCTACATGCCTGATTTTCAATTAGGCTACGGAAACGTAGAGCTAAAGGGAAAGGTGTTAATAACCTCAAACCAACTCTGGTCTCTAATGGGAGAGAATACTGTAAGATCGTCTCTGATAGGACCTGGCTATATCTTCGGTCAAGGAACGCTAAAAGGAAGCCCGGTCACGTTCGAGTCACCGATTGGAGCGCTTATAATGGACCCGACGGAGTTGAGACCTCATGCTCCTGTTCCCTTAATAGATATCATAACTCCTGAGGTAATTGACCCGTTGGAGACTAGTTCTCCGGAAACAATTAAGGAGAATATCATGAAGATCGTAATTAGAAAGGGACAGGTTCTCGGACCTGTAAAAGTTGCTGAAGTACACGAAATGACCAATATCCCAATGACGGCGTTTGAAGAAGATGTGACTAGAGAGTTGCACATATCACACGTTTCAGGAATTGAAAGAGCGAAGTTCATTCTAGCTGGAAAGAACCGACGTTTGTTCGATCCCTTTGTGAGACTGATAAAGCGAGGTAAGTATCAAAACCCCCACAACTTAAGAATCCTCCGAGTGGACAAAAAACGAATCGATGAATTTATGGACGCGGACAGGCTTGGAGAATGGGTAATCATCGAAAAAGCTCAAGAGCTGACTCCGGAGATAAGGAGCAATACTTTAGAAGAATTCAGGAAGGAATATGAGTTAGCATATAATGATATAAGGAAGAATTGGGCAGCATATATATATTACTAAATCCATCTGACATCGGGTTGTCATTTATGATCGGAAAAGTTGAGATTCATCCGGTGGCTCTGGCAAAGATTCTAGAGCATACTGCCTTCACGAATTTAGAGAGAGCCGGTCTTCTAATTGGCCGATTGAGGAATGAATCTCTTTTGATTACTGATGCGGCGATCACGAGGCAGAAAGGGACGGCAACTCACGTGAAACTCAAGGATATAGACCAAGCATCACTAGCTGAATTCCTGCGGAAACAATCCACGGGCGAAATAGTATGTGGCTGGTATCACTCCCACCCGAAAATGGGTGCTGATTTCTTCTCTTCAATTGACAAAGATACACAGCGAAGATATCAAGAACTATTTCCGAATGCTGTAGGACTAGTCGTCGATCCTGCCAAATTTGCTGTGACTCGCAAATTCAAAGATGCAGACGTTCACGTTTATCGCGTAGAAAAGGGCAAGCTTAAAGAGCCCCCCTTCAAGCTGATATCCCGTCCCGAAGAGGTCGTGGAGAACACTGTAACAGTTATCCATAGGGAAAAGGCCGAGCTCACAGACATACTGGACAAGATTACAGAAAGACTTCGTGAATTATATAGCAAGACGGGCTTTTTGCCGAAGGATTATGTCACCAAGAAAGATCTCAGAAAATTGAGTAGCGACTTGGTCGTAACAATGCTGGGGTGGACTTTTATTGTAATTATTCTCCTAATCATGGTAACCATACTTATGACTTTTTGATTCTTCGTAGGTAATGATTCCTTTGGTTCTGTAGCTTTGCTATAAAAAAGCTTAAAACCTACTATTATATATTTAATTTGGGATACAATAATTAAGGAGTTCCCTTCTAAATATATTCAGAGATCAGTAGGAGATATCTATGCCTAAGGGTATAGTCGTTATTAGGTGGGATGATAAAGTAGGGGCTGTACTAGAAGCCAAACATCCATCAGGATTCGAAATTGATCAGGAGCATATAATGAGAATTTTCACGACTCATGCCCTAGGTGCTGCAAATCCAGGTTTTATGAGTATGAGAATAGAAGACCTGAATGTTGCAAGCTACTATACAGGGATTATGTCTGCAGGTCAGAATCAATACTGTATTTCGCTAATCCTTAAAGAGGGAGAGGATGCTGATTCTTTTGAAGAGTCGCTTTCTGAAGCGGCAAAAGGGATTCTAGAGCAATCAGGCCCGCAAGGGATGACGGACTTCATTTCTACGGTCTATGAAAGGTTTGCCAGAATAGCTGAAATAGAAGATGAACAACGATACGCAATGATATTTAGCGATCCTCTGCGTGTGCTAGTCCTGCAGAAATTCATTGAGGGTAGCATAACAAAATCTGAGCTGAAGGCATGGCTTGAAGAAAGAACTGGCAGAGAAATAGCAGACCTAGATATTCTTCTTTCTCCATTTATGAAGACGGAACTGGTAAAATCAGCTTTTGTGGAAGGCATTCCTGACGAATGTCTTTTCCTCGTCAAGGATGTTTTCGCGACTCGTGCTCCTATGGCCGAGCTGCGCCGGTCAATCCAGGGAACGATCATTCCTGGGGAAATAGGAGAGCAACACTTGGAAGAAGTGGAAAAGTATTTCAAGGAATATAGGTCTACTCCGGATGACACATCCCGCTTCTCAAAAGCCCTATCCAACCCTGACATTTACTTGATCATCAAAATGCTTCGAGAAGGAGTATATCACCTCGAAGAACTCGAAGCCAAACTGAACATCAACAACGAAGAGTCTTTTCACGATCTAATCGATCAACTCAAGGAACTTGACGTTATCAATGACGTAAAGGATAGTGAAGGAAAGGACTGGCTAGTCCTCAAATCGGATTTGAAATACGCTACGTTCTTCCCTGAGTATTTGATAGATGTCATTAGAAAAAGATGGAATGAGGGCACCCTGGAACAGAGACAGGCGGTAAAGCATCTGGAGCTACTTAAAGAGTCTTATTCGTAATAACCCAGCTTGAGGCTGATTCAAATGCAAATCGATGAAGATATGATAAATCAAATCATTTTGGAATACATTACCAAAATAAACTCGAACTGGCATAGCAATGTGTTCACAAGCGCGAGACTGGCCAGGATAGCTTTAGAAAGATTAGATGACAAAAGAACTAGATTTCCGACAGTCCACTCTGTAGTTAGGAAGACGCTTAAGAATCTGGCAGAAGAAGGATTATGCACGTATGTGACTACGACCAAGTTGGGACGTTGCAGAAAAACAAAAGACGTGTACAGGTTTAACTCCTCCGGAATTCGATTGGTTAAGCGGAGATTGATTGAGGAGAGTATAAAGGGCATAAACAGAGGGCAGGAATTCAGCTACGGCATACTCCGAACCAGAGAAAGAACAATAAAAGCCCTTATCGCGAGAATCACAAGACCTGCTTTTTGAGAGTACCAAAGACATTTATACGAGTTTCTTGTTCTCAATTTGTTGTGAGATAAATTGAGAAGAAGCTTCCAAAAACCAATACTTGTCGTATTCTTAATGCTGGCTGCAGTCTTTTCATTCCAACTACCGATTCTTCTTCCCGCAAAGGCAAATGGCTCTCCAACTGTGTATCATAACGGAGTAGAGACATTTGAATGGGATCCGGCCCTTTATAGCGAATGGGATTACCGAATAAGGGTTAGTGTAACTGAACCAGATTCCGTCAACAGAACGAATGAGCCAGTCAACGTGTACCTTGAGTTCCCTTCGGGTTTTGCCAGGGAAAAGAACATCCATGTGAAGTTTTATAACGGCACCTGGTATCCTGTGCCCTATCAGGTTTGGAACACAACAGGAACGCCTTATTTAACCTCTTGTACGATTACGTTTCTCTCGAATATCACCAAAGGAAACACCGTTTATTACTATGTTTACTTTACAGGGAGTTCTTCTCCTACGGCGCCAGTATCTGATACATACGTTACCTATGATAACGATAGTGGCGTTATTACTGCTTTTAATTATCGGGCAACAATGAATCTAGATTATGGATTTCTAGATGATTTCATAATAAACGACGAAGACCTGATTGGCTCGGTTTATAATTATTACGGCGGGTCTGTGGAAGCAGGGATTATTACAGACTGGAGACGTGACGAAATAGACGGAACAGAAGATACAGCAAGTTTGGATAATTCACGGTCAATATTCGGCCCCGACTGCCCCGTTTTTACCAGACTTGTCATAAACAAAACAACCGATTACCCGTCTGGCTACCCGTCCAAAGACGGATCAGATATCGACAGGGTATGGACATTCTATCCTAACTACTTCACACTTGAAGTTAGATATGATCGTAAATATGATTACCAAGCTACCTACGTCGTCTACGGCAGAAGCTTCCACAACGGAAGCTCGGGAAACCCCGTCTACTGGGCTACTGCAGTAGAAAATTACACAAGATACGGTACTGAATATGTTAGGTCTGCCACCATCGACGGTAGCGATTATGGTGACAATATGCAGTATTACGATATTTCTGGCTGGCAATGGTTCGGGGTATATAAGACTAACCATTATGCTTACTCGTGCGTTGCTACCCAGGACTCCGATATAAATGCGATATACTATTCTGATAGAAGCTCCTATTACACAAGGCCCCCCAGGTATGGTGCAATGGGGTGGGCGTATTCCGTGTCATCTGGAGTCCTTCCTCATGACCTTGAAGCCAAACTCTTTTATTTCCCCCATGGACCCCAACCCAGTTATTCCGACTATGAGTTTGCTATGAGCGACCATGCAAGGGTGAATAACCCCGTTACTAGCACTAATGGATCCATTGAATATCGAATCCTCAATCTCTTGGAAGTAGAAGCTCTCGACTATGATGGGAACTATATCTCGAATCTCAAAGTTCAACTATCTAATACGACACTTGAAAGAAATGAAACGACTGACGAAGGCATCGCAGAATTTGACGATCTCGAAAGCGGAGTCTACGACATGAGTTTCTGGTACAACATAGATGGCACTGAATATCAGGTATCCGCAAATTTCACAAGTCTGAACTTCAATCCGGGATATACAAGAAAGAGCATAAGCATCGCAAATTGCAGTCTCCGAACTCTTCATATGTATCTCCAAGATGAAGACTATGGGTTGCCACTATACGATTACACCCTGAGGCTAAACTCCACAACGAATAGCATAGATATAAACGCCACAACCGACGAGAATGGAAATCATAATTTCACTCTCTTGACTTATCAAAGCGATTTCTATAATATCAGTGTTTATGATCCCGATGATATTGAGCAGACTGCCAATGAGACAGGAGTTAATCTAAACAGCTCGTCACTTGGGGTACCGCCAACCTTGGTACTGACCCTTATTCCCCCGCTAAATATAACAACATTGACCCATGCATATTCAAACAGCTCCATAGATTACATCAGCACTATACAAACGGGGAGACTCATTACGCCAACCTACGCTGAGGTCTATTATGGGGACAATGTCACCTTCTCAATATCTTTCATAGATGTTACATACG
>JBHLPL010000086.1:0-8247 GCA_048939465.1 Promethearchaeota archaeon
ATGTTTACGACCACACAATCCAAATTATTGATGTAATAGAGACATACCGGGACATGCTTTCTGGAATGCTTGACATATATCTTTCAAGTGTGAGCAACAGAATGAATGAAGTCATGAAAGTATTAACGATTATTGCCACAATATTCATCCCTCTTACGTTCATAGTAGGCCTCTACGGTATGAATTTCATATATATGCCAGAACTCGAATGGTTTTGGGGCTATCCTATGGTTTTGCTTACGATGCTTATCGTTGGTATTCTGATGTTGATTTATTTCCGGATCAAGAAGTGGTTGTAGGAAAAATTCATCATAGTGTTCTTCACCGCGAAATTATGTTTTCTCAAGGAAGGTCAAAAATAGATGATATAGTACCAAAACCTTGCAAGCTGATAGCTAAATAGATGGATCTCAGTATCTGCCCCTCGATCAGTCAGTCCTTGGTCGGTCCGTCATCTGCCAGAAGCCCCCTACGATCGGGAACCTAAGTAATCCTTTCTTTTGTCAGTCTCCTCAATCACGGACTTAGATCTGATCTTGTGTTTCGCTCGATTGAGTGTTTGAGAATTCAACTGCGTCCAGAATTTTCTGGTGGAACGTTTCGAGGTAATTATAAGAGTTCATCAGAAAGATATAAGATTATGAGGCAGAAGAATCACGATATTCACTATCTTGATCAGGACCTAAGAAGGCGATTTGATGAGGCCGAGAATGCTCTGGAAAAGAGGAGAAGAAGGTACGAGGAATTGAAACGAAAGTTGGAAGAGTCCCCTGGTGAGTATGAGAGCTTTGGTATACAGGAGATGTTACGTGATTAGCAAATTCTGTTTTTGAGGAATGGTCCCCAAAAGCGTAGATTTTTGTATTAAAGGGATTCTCCACCCGGTTTACTAGCTTTTTTTGGGGCTATCCGACTATCCACGAAGCCCCTCTACCTCTCCAGGCTGAAGAGTTTATGAAACACAGAAAAGGAGATCAATGCTGTAACGACAAAAGATACGACGTAGACCCTGATCGCCAATCCAGGTACACCCAGTAGAACCAATATTACGAACGGTACAGCCCCGATGGCCGCTGCGTTGACCAGGGAAACAATTAAGAAGAGCGCTATTTCGAGAATCTGGGTGAGGTTCATCAGCCGACCCCGTAACGGTTTTTTTTAATCTTGAATCAAATATCTTAGGATCCCCGTGGAGAGAAAGAACCACGGGAAGAATTCGCCGGTAAAGACGCGCATCCTTGGCTTGCTAACTTTTCTCCAGCATGCTGGACAGGGGACGCTCCTGTCGGAACACCGCTTGCCCCTGGCTCTGTCAGTAAACGAGCTTTCCTTGTCTCCACTAGCTCTTTCCACCTTTCTTGGACCCGGTTCTCCTTTGCAGTCGAGTTGAGAGACCGAGAAGACAGTCCGACGGCTGACTTCAAGCTCTTGAGGGAGATAACGCCGTAAGGGTCTACAAGTGAAAAAGGATCTCTGCGGAGGACTGGGGCTTCTTTCTCATTGGAAATATCCACCCATCAGCTACATAAGCGTTTGTACTGGATGAGTATTCTGAAAGTACTGTCTCCGTACGAAAGACTTAATAATGCATCGTTCGTAGGGTAACTCTTCGTTTCCTGCGAACGAAAAGGGGGTTCACAAAGTCACAAAGGAGATCACAATGCCGAAGAAATACACAACAATCGCGCTGCCATCCAAGATGGTCGAATATATCGATGAGCTCGTTAAAGACCCGAAGGTCACCACCTATTTCGGTTACTCATCAAGAGCCGAACTGATCCGCACAGCCGTAGCGAAGCATCTCAGGGAGATAGAGGAAAAGACCGAATCTAGTAAAGACAAGGATTTCCGAATTTACTGACTTTTTCCAGCATGCTGGTGAAAAAAGTTGGTGAATCAGGTACTCAAGCGATTTACTAACAAAATGCAACATGCAGCACACCCCTTGCAGGACCTAGGCCTGCAATCCCCAAGACCCCACCCAAGATTCAGAGTCTGGCTCAGAGCTCTATAGGAAATAGGGAGACAGATTATAAAAAAGTTCGTAAAAACACGGAGAGCTCATTTACTAACAAAATCAAAGGGACAGTGATGTTCCTGCAGGCGTATCCCTTACCCTAAGAAGCGTTGAATCTGATTTTTTCATATTGAAGTTAGAAATCGGGACAGACTAGATAATCTAGCGTAGGGATTATTTTGGGGAAACTGTTGGACTTCTGCCCTATTCTTAAATAATCTCTTGAAAAATCAATTAGATTTTAAAAGCAGGTAATTCGCTTGTCATTACCCTCGAGTTTGACTTCATTCAACCTGCTTTCAGAGCTGATAAGGCTAATATGAATTGCAGGTGTTAGCAGACTTCAGGATAATACGGGGGATAACACATGTTCAAACAAGAGGAAGAGGAAGAAGAGGAAGACTGGGAAGAAGAGGAAGAGGAAGAAGAGGAAGACTGGTGATCTTCAGGAAGCTTACCAGAAATAAGTAGAAATAGGGGGTAAAAAGGTGAAGAAGGAAAAGAAGGAGAAAAAGAAAAAAGAAAAGGAAAAGCGATAACTAACTAATCAGATAGTAGTTCCCTCTATCTTTCTCTTTTTTGCTTTTTTGAGGAGCCGTTTACGGAACCTCTAGAAAAGATTACACTCACAATAATACTTCAGCGATTATTTATCTACTAAGAAGAAGTTAGTAAAGACGTGCAGAGTTCATTTACTAACAAAAATGCATTCTTATGTCTCAATTCAAACCTTCTGGTGGAAATCGTCGTTCCTGCATTCAAAGGTATACATTACAAACCCATCAAAGGCAAAGAAGTGCATCCTTCTTACATGGTAAATTATCTTTGGATCTGCCATATCCACAAGTTCTAAGAACTGTCTTCTTTTGAATTTTACGCGATACGAGCTTGTGTGCATTGCTGCCGCCATTGTCGCCGCCATTGTTGCCGCAACAGCTGCATTTGTTCCTCCAACCATTTCCCATCAACTCCTAGCAAACGAGAATAGGATATTCACATTATGGATCGTCTGCTTTTGGCAAGAACTGCAAAATTAGAGCTTATAAGGTTGTCTGGGTCCGGTGAAGCCTTCAGAATCCATCAGCAGACCTTAAATAGGCACGTAAAAAATCACTAGTAGCATTAACTACAATTTAATCAGTAAGTTGATGCGCTTTTCTCTTCGGAGTCTCTTCAAAATTAAGGTGATGGAAGACTGAGCGGAAGATGAAGGATCGTGATGCGCTCCGCCCTCAGATTCGGGTTAGTACAGGTATCGATAATGTAGACAGAATGCTTCGAGGGGGCTTTGAGTCAGGACTGTTCAACCTGATTTACGGGGGAGCAAATGCGTACATAACCTCATTGTTACTCTCAGTCTCTGTACTTTCTCAGCTTCCAAGATCCAATAAAGGTGCAGGAAGCAAAGTCGTTTTTGTTGATGCGCAGAATAGTTTTAACCCCTATGCCGTAAGTTGTATGGCGGCCAGTGCGGGTTTAGATCCAGAAGAAGTGCTAAAAGGAATATTTGTGTCACGAGCTTTTACAAGCGGACAGGTAGAAGAACTCATCCTTAGGAAGACCGAAGAGGAGATAGACAGGGTTGGTGCGCAGGTTCTGATAGTTTCAGGACTTACCACCTTGCATCTTATGGATGGTCTTGTAAAACCGAGTCAGGAGACACTTACTAAGCTTGTAGAGATTTATGGTCAACTTCGTCGTCTTGGCTTCCAGAAGAATCTCGTTGTAATAGCTTCCTCAAGGCTAGCTGAAAATTCTGAGTATAGACCAGCCGGAGGTAGAGCTTTAGCCCATTATGCTCAAATTCTTTTGCTAGTAAGAAACGGGTTCAAGTTTGTAGAATACGTTTTGATGAAACATCCATCTATTCCTGAACGTAGAACGCTAATCTGGAAAGGGCGGCGGAAAAGATACACTCCGACCCTAGATGCGTATTTTCTAAACATGTCATAGAATTTGAGCGGGAAAACAGGAGATGTGGGACCTTGGGTAGGACTGTTCCCAGCTTCAGAATGGTGCTCGAAAAAGAGCTACAAAAGTGGAATGAGTTTCGTAGAGGATTGAGAATCGAGGAGCAAAATGTTCTGGATGAACTATTAAACTCTGCACGAAAACATGCAGATGCAGGTTCTCTCGTCTGTTCACCCAATGTTTCAGAGATAGTCTTCATGGCTATTCTAACAGAATTGAAAAAACAGCTCAAAAAGCTTGAGAAAACGGTCGCGGCCCTTGACATCCAGGAGGACTAGGGTTGAGCACCATCGAAGGTTGGATTATAGATGCCAACGTCGACAACAGCGCAGATGGAATTTCAATCTGGATTAAGCAGAGATCTGATGGAAAAGTTATAAACTCATCAAGTGACTGGAAACCGTTCTTTTACGTCTATCCTAAGAATTCTTGTTGGGATGTTGAAAGGCTGGTTTATGTTATATCTCAACACCCTCATGTGAGTGAAGTTGAAACTGCTGGCAAATATGTAAATCTAGGAGATCGTAAGAAAAGGAATGTGATTCGGGTCAAAACCAATGGAGTAAATTCGTTTCAAAGAGTCAGAAAAGATATTGAGAAACTGGGCAGTTTAGAACTATATAATGTCGATATTCCTTTAGAACAGATGTTTTTCTTTTCAACCCAACTCTTCCCATTCGCCTACGTCTCTTTGACTGCCGACGATAAAGGGCAGCTTAAGAGCTACAAGCTCCTAGATTCAAGAATGGAAGTGGACTATGAGGTCCCCATACTAAGAAGGCTTGTAATAATACCACAAGGAAAAGAGAAGCACGTACTTTCACCCATCAAACCGATGAAACGAATCATCTTGAAGATTGAAAATGGTGATGCATCCGAGGATCATATTATAGAAAATGGATGTGAAAATGAACTACTCATGGACTTATCGCAAAGAGTAAGTAGTTTAGATCCCGATGTGATATTAAGCTACGAGGGGGATGCCAAAGTCTTCCCTTACCTTCAAGCCAGAGTATCTGCAAACCAGCTTGAGAAAGAATTCTCTTTATCAAGGGATGGGGCACCCCTTTACCCGAACAACCATAGGTTCGGAGGGGGAACTTCGTATTTCAGTTACGGCAGAATGTATTACAAACCATCTTCCAAGCTAATACTTCACGGTAGACTCCACATAGACAAGACCACAGCCTTCCTATTTGAGGAGGGTGGACTTGACGGTTTGATCGAGGCCTCTAGACTCTCATTAATGCCCATCCAGCAGGCCTCAAGAATGACGGTCGGCCACATGGTTACTTCCATGCAGAACTATCAAGCTTGGATCGATGATGTGTTAATACCGGCAGTTAAAAGGCGTACTGAAGAATTTAAGACTGGAGTTGAGTTAATTCGACAGGACAGAGGCGGACTCGTTTTTGAGCCAAAGATGGGTTTTCATGAGGATGTTGCCGAGTGCGATTTCTTTATGATGTATCCGAGCATAATGCACCACTTCAACGTATCCCCAGAAACCGTGAACTGCAAATGTTGTAAGGGTGTTGGCATCAAGGTTCCTGGAATCGACCTTCATGTTTGCAGGAAACGAACAGGTTTAGTTTCAAAAGTGGTCAAAATACTTCTTGAAAAGAGAAGAGCTTACAAGAAGCTCCTGAAGGAGGCGGAAGGCGAGAGAAAAGAGAGATTTATGGGACTTCAAGCGACAGCAAAATGGGGGGGAGTTGTGAGTTTCGGTTACCTGGGATTTAAGGGTTATCGGTTTGGTAAAATCGATGCGCACATAGCTGTTACAGCTTTTGCCCGAGAAATACTCCTAAAAAGCTCAGAAATAGCCCAAAAGAATGGCTTCGATGTGATCCATGGAATAGTCGATTCGCTTTGGCTTAAGAAGAAAACCCCAAATGCAAATCTCGAAGACTATGAAAAACTGTCTGAAGAAATTTCAAAAGTCACAGGATTACAGTTGAAGTTCAAAGGTATCTATAAGTGGATTGTATTTCTTCACTCAACTACTAATCCGGATTTAGGCGTCCTTAATCGATATTACGGAGTGTTTAGGAACGGTAAAATAAGAGTGCGCGGTTTGGAAGTTCGGAAACACGATACTCCGCGGCTGATCTACGATGCACAGATGGATATGATTAAGGCCCTTTCAGACGCTTCGAATCTTGAGCAATTTGTTAAGGTGATTCCTAAAGCACGACAAATACTTCAAGATTACATTAACAGAGTTCGCAAAGGAAACGTAGACCTTGAGGATTTAATCATATGTAGACGCTTATCAAGGGATCCTTCAGAATATACTGTAGTTACAAGACAAGCTGCCGCCGCCCAACAACTCAAATCCATAGGGATTAGGCTTCAAGCTGGGCAGAAGGCCAAATTCGTAATCTTGAATTCCAGCGCAAGGAATCCTGCAAGAAGGGTGCTTGCAGCCGAGTTGTTAGAGCGGGACCCAAATACTCTTTATGATAAAGAAGAGTACACCAAACTGCTACAGAGAGCCTTCGACAACATGTTTCCGCCATACATACAAGGAATAGACAGGAAGTCACACATTTCAAGGGAAAATCCAGGTCTAAAAGGCTTTCCTGTTAGTCATAGCAATCTATAAATAACATGCAAGCAGATGTATTATCAATTAGTTCTGCAGATCAACCTACAGAGCTAATAGTACCGTAAAAAATACTGAGCCCGAGAGGAACTAGAATGGTTGATTTTGGTCGAGGACTAAAAGCAGGAGTCATAGCTGGAATAATCTATGGTGTAATATGGGGAGTAATAATCTTTACCATCCCCGCTATTATCTTCGCATCACTCTGGAATCTACCAGGCTTTCAAGCAGCATGGGCATTGGTTGCAACAATTGTACTAGCCATCACAGTTGTAGCAGGTATAATCGGAGGATTAATTTGGGGCCTAATATTCGCCCTTGCCTATGATTATCTTCCAACCCAGTCTTCATACCCCAAAGCCTACATATTGTCAATAATATTCTGGCTCGTATTCGACGTGCTATTGAACCTTGGCTACATAGGAGATCCGATATATCTTGGTATCAGCTTTGTCTTTGGTGTCATAGTATTCGGAAGTCTAATGGCTTTCTTATGGGATTCCTTTGCACCACCAAAGACTGCATAATTCATCCCCTTTTTTTTGTTACTCGAACCAGTCCTACCTCGGGTATTACACTCTCGAAGAAGAAAATGAAGCGGGCTTTGGCAAATGGACTCCCTAAGTCTACTCTGCCATCCAAAAGGGTTGTTTTGGGCACGGCAAATCTCGGTTATTTAGCTTCTCTGACACGACCAGCATACATCATATAGATTCCAACAACTGCAAAGACCACTCCGCCGGCGACCGAGGGAACCATAAGTAACAGTAGTGAACCGGCCACAATAGGAATTCCTAGTATATATGGCCACACAATACTTACGTATAGAGAGCTAAACAGGGCAAGGATGGAAATTGCAGTTATAACTAGACCGACCCAGAACACCCAAGTCTTTTTAACACTCTGAGTCAAGTTCCTCCCCCTCCTCAGGTTTGCTACCGTATAATCTATTGCAAAGCGCACCATAAAAGCCTTATCGGACTTCTTTGCCTTTTCAAGTGCTGTATGACGTCTGTCGGTCTTTCATGTTCCTTTTCCATTGTTCCTTCCAGTTCGGAAACTTCCAGCAAGTTGCTGGTTATTCTGCAGAATTCGTTTGTTGATGACTAGTACAGCTCTCCTTTGGCAACCATAATTACCTTGCCACCAACGTATACATTTATTCTTTCTTTATCTTCCTCAGCTCTCAAAAGCAGTAAAGAAGGTCTCCCTATCTCATACCCCTGTTCAACTCTAATATCAATACTGTCCTTCCCAAAATAACGATGTTTAATCAAGTACCCAGCAAGACAGCCATTTGCACTCCCCGTGGCGGGATCTTCAGGAATACCGTAGTAGTCTGCAAAGAACCTTACACTCAAATCATTTCCTTTCTTATGAGTTTCTGGGCAAAAGATCAGTATTGTTTTGGCCTGAATATCGCCAACCAGATCGAACAGCTTGTCTCTGACTGTTCTAGCACGCTTCAATGCATCTAGGCTCTTTAGAGGGACGATGAGAGTGGGGACTCCTGTAGAGACATCCTGAATCGGAAATCTTTCATCAATATCCTCTGCATCAAGACTCAAGACATTCGAGAGCACTCTCAGATCAAAGGTTCGACCAAAGATGGGATTTATTTGCTTCATCCACAAAGTCTCAGCGTTCTCAT
>JBHLPL010000150.1:0-2623 GCA_048939465.1 Promethearchaeota archaeon
GGAGCTCCATTGCAGTAAATAGTGAAATTCCCTACTTCGCAGTCATAATGTCCAATTACGATTACATAGTCCCTGTAAGGAAAGTCCATCAGAGAGTAACGATGCGCGAGAGTTTCACCTTTGAACTATTGAACCCGAAAACCTTTCTAGTAGATGTTTTCGAGCTGAAATCTGAGCGTGTAAGCATTGGAAGTGATTGGCATCTATATTATCGAAACGTCAAAAAGGACCAAGAAATAGGTTTGTTAGACAGTAAGAGGTTTGATGTTGGCGGAAAGGTGGAAATAACCATCAATAGTGAAGAGTTTGCGGGAGATCAAGTGCTGAAAAACGTGCTTACATTATTCTCAGTTTCAATAAAATATCTTGGCGAGATAAAGGATCGGTTGAAGGATAGGGTAAGTGAGTTGAGAAGTGGGAAGCGGAAAATTCGCCCAACAAAAGGCGAGCGTTGGCTCATGCGGAACCCCAGGAGATACGGAGCTAGACTCTAAAACTCCCTATTTTTCTAGAATCTGAAGTTCCCAGTTTGAATTAACATGTCAGGTGAAGGGCAGCTGCAACTTTCTTGGTCTCAGACAATCGGTTGAACGCTTCACAAGCATCCTTGGTCTTGTTAGCTGTCACCCCGATCCCGTTAGATTTGATGTATTCGAAGGTCTCTGACAGGATTTTCATTCTGCCATAATATCCCGTTCCAACGACTAGAACTTCCGGTTTTGCTTCAACCACTTCTTTGATATCATCAATACACAATTCATGTCCTTTTTTCCTCCACCAGCTGTCAACAACACTGTCGGGGAAGATGATTACGTCATTTGCATACTGAACCCCTTTAATGATTATTCTTCCAAAATCATAAGAATCGATCAACACCCCTTCTTCACCTGAGATTTGAGCATCAAAAAGTAATATAAACTCTGACTAAAGAATATTTAGATGTGCCGTGGTTACTAACTCGATGAGCTAGGTCTGCTGTATGTTCTCAATATTCGTCAAAGACTCGGAAAAATGTAAAGAATGTGGTTTCTGCACGAATCTTGTAACGTGTCCAGGACAGGATTACTGTATTGGATGTCAGGCATGTTATTATGCGTGTCCTTTTGAAGCGATCAAGAAGGTGAAGGATAATAGAGAACATGAACTGATCAGGATCTACATAGACGGACGGAAACATGAGGTCTACGATAAGATTACCGTAAAAACTGCACTAGAATTGTCAGGCTTTCATTTTTCCAGGTACCCCGAGATTGGGAAAATTCTGGCCCCATGCGAGACTGGAGGATGCTATGCCTGCTCATTAGAAATCAACGGTACATTAAAGCCGGCATGTCATACGAGGATTCTTGAGAACATGCATATCAAAACTAATGCATCCACAAAATCCCCAATCAGATTGGTTGGTGGATTTACCCCTCATTCTGTGGGGGGAGTGGGAACGCCTTGGGACTTGAAGACAAAAGAACGGTACATCGAAGTTGCCTGTTTTGCCGCTGGATGCAACCTGAGATGTCCTACGTGCCAGAACTATTCTACGACATATGATAGCTCACAGATTCCTTTAACCCCAAAAGAAGCTGCACAGAATCTATCACTCATTAGAAGAATCTATGGAGTCGATCGTATGGCGATTAGTGGTGGGGAGCCAACCATCAACAAATACTGGCTTCTAGATTTCTTTAAGGAGCTGAAAAACCTTAATCCGGATAAGAAAGCTCGCTTGCATCTTGATACAAACGCAACAGTACTGACGTCCTCGTATATCGACCAACTTGTTGAAGCAGGGGTAACAGACTTAGGGCCTGATCTAAAAGCCTTAAGTCTCAAAACCTTCAGGCTTGTTACCGGAATTGCTGAAAAGGAACTTGCTAAGAAGTATATGATTACATCTTGGAATGCAGTGGAGTATATAGCAGAAAAATACTATCCCCACAAGGTATTCATGGGTGTAGGAATTCCGTACAATCGATTTTTCCATCCGGATCTAAGTGAGATTTATGAGATGGGACTGAAAATTTCGGAAATCGATCGGAGGATTCAAGTTTGCGTCCTTGATTATAGACCTACTTTTCGTAGAAGAGATATTCTTCACCCTTCAGTAGAAGAAATGAGGAAGGTAAAGAAAACCCTTCAAGACGCGGGACTCAAGACTGTAATAGCGCAAACTCTAATAGGTCACCTCGCACCTGATGATTGATAGAGCTAGTCTAAAATGGCACCCAAATCTTATTTTTTTGAGGTAAGCGAGTAGCATCTTAGCCCTTGGGACTTTTAAGTACTCATTCCATCTATCTGTTTGTTTGCGAAAGTTAGGTGAAAGAAAGATGGATATACAAACAATTTCCATATTGGTTGCGGCCGCGAGCGTTGTCATAGGTGTTATCTTTACTGTTTTAGAACTTAGAACTGCCAGCAAACAGAGGAGAACAGAGCTTCTTATGAGCGTTCATCAACGCTTTGCATCTGAGGAGTTTGCTAATGCGTGGGAGAAAATTAGGACCAGGGAATCTATGAGCTATTCTGAGTATGCTAAGAAATATGGGTTTTCCGAAGTGATTCAAGTGAGCTCAATCTTCGAAGCGCTAGGGTATCTCATACACAGAAGGCTCATAGACAAAGATTT
>JBHLPL010000012.1:0-26878 GCA_048939465.1 Promethearchaeota archaeon
GTTGTGATCCAATCTATTCCCTGTTGAACTCGAGGATCGTGTAAATAGTCAAATCTAATCAGGCTCCAAATCATGTTACCCGTCAGACAGGGTATTACCCTATTGTGTCTGCCTCCACCACCTGGCGCGCTCAGATATGAGAAAGCACCGCTTTCTCTATCCTGGGATTTGTCGAGGATGAATTCACATGCTTTTCTCACACGCTCATCTCTTGAATCTGTTCCAAGCTCCGCAAGAATCATGAGTTGCCAGACCGTACCCTTGAACTTGCCTGGACCATAGAAGTCTTCAGGCGATCCCCAATAGCCTTCATCGCTTTGTCTAGCCAAAATCCTAGGTACTACCCCCCTTTCCATAATCTTATCTTTTGTATCTCTCACTTCAGAATCATTTTCAACGTTATCACAAATATCAGTTAATGTAAAGTATCGCACTGAGGGATTATCCTTTTCCAGCAGCCACCTTGTAGGGTCCGCATTCAACAAGGATCTCCAATTACTCATATCTCAACACTTCCTATTAGGTGGCATAACTGTAGCATTTCTATAATTGGTTTGATAAGCGTTTCTAATGCAGTAGAAAAATGTGGGTAGGTTTAATTACCTACCCTCGGCTCTTAGTTTTCACAACCTTCATCTTCTTTGTTCATTTGTTTCACATCCGTTATTTACGGGTTGGAATACCAATTATTTGAAGGGAGCATATCACCAGTTATGTTAAATACCGATTAATGCAATTTAGGATGAGAGTGGTTACCGTGATTTATAATAAAAAGACTATGGGAAGATTGCCTGTTGCATTGACCATTGCTGGATCAGACAGTGGTGGCGGGGCCGGAATAGCCACCGACCTCAAAACCTTTGCAGCTTTAGGCGTCCACGGCGTTTGCGCTGTTACTGCTGTGACGGCGCAGAACTCGGTTATGATTACCGGCGTGGTTGATGTGACCTCAAGAATGGTCGAAAAGCAAATTGACGCCGTCGCATCGGATATGTGTATCACTGCTGCAAAAACTGGATTATTACCTAATGAAGACATTGTTAGAATTCTCATTAGCAAGTTTGATCAATATAGATTCCCGCTTGTCGTTGATCCAATAATATTTGCGGGAGTAGGTTTTCGTTTAATCACGAAAGAATCCGAAAAAGCCATTCTGGAAGAGCTCATACCCAAAGCGACTGTTTTGACACCAAACATAGTAGAGGCAGAAATGCTTTCTGGCAGAAGAATTGAAGGAGCCAGTGATTTTGCCAAGACAGCAAAAGAACTCGCGAAACTGGGTCCGGAGGCTGTGGTAATTAAAGGCGGCCATTCATCTTCCAAAAAGGTAACAGACGTACTCTACTGGAAAGGACAAATTAAGACTTACTCCAAGCCAAGAATTGAACCGGAGAATATCCATGGTTCTGGGTGCGCTTTTTCGGCAGCAATAGCGGCATTCTTAGCAAAGGGGCATCAAATTGATGAAGCAATAAATGAAGCCGAAGAATTCATTCAGAATGCTCTTTCATCTCCGATTGGTGTAGGATATGGAGCACCGATACCGAATCCACTCGCAGGCATACAACCAGTGGAGGAAAGGTTTAAAGTCCTAGCCAATCTTCGCTTGGCTGTAAAGAATATAGAAAACGCTCCTAGATTCAGTGAATTGGTTCCTGAATCTCGGGCAGATATACTGATGGCTCTGCCAAGCGCAAAGTCTCAAGATGAAGTTGCGGCAATAGATGGGAGAATAGCCGTGGTCAATGGACGCCCCAGAACCGTTGGTTTTCCATGGTTTGGAGTCTCTACTCGTGCGCCCATGATTCTGGCCATGATAAAACACAATCCAAATCATCGTGCATCCGTTATCTTAAGATATTCTGAGAAGATTGTCGGTGCCTGCAAAGCTGCGGGACTGATCGTTTCAAGTTTTGATCGCAGAGATAAACCAAAGAAGCTGAAGACGGAAAGGGAATTGATGAATTGGGGTATTAGCGAAGCCGTCAGAAAAGCAGGACATATTCCTGAAGTAATCTGTGATAAGGGTGATATAGGTAAGGAGCAAATCATTTGGATTTTTGCTCCTTCTGGCTTGGAAGCTGTTAAGAAGAGTCTTGATCTTTTAAAAAGAATGGAATAAAATGTCTTACTCTTGGATATCAGGTTCGAGAAAAACAAAATAAAGAGCAAAGAATGAACTTGCCCAAATATAGAAGAGGGTTAACCCCTCACTTTAATACGGTGGCATGCCGGGCATTCCTCCAGGCATAGGAGGGCCGCCCCTGGGCATTTCTCCCTTGCCCATTCCTTTAGACGCTATAACATCGTCTATCCTCAGTATCATTTGAGACGCTTCGGTAGCTGAGCGAATGATCTGTCGCTTCACTATGCTGGGCTCGATCACTCCTTGCTTATGCATGTCCCTTGCTTTGCCCTTGGCAACATCTACTCCGTACCATAGTCCGCCTTCCTTTTCTTCATGTTTGGCTCTGAGTTCAACAAGAAAATCGATAGGGTCGTGCCCTGCATTCTCCGCCAGGGTCGACGGTATTACTTCCAAGGCATCAGCAAAAGCCTCGATAGCCAGTTGTTCTCTGCCACCAACGCTTCCGGCATAGCTTCTCAACCTCTTGGCGATTTCTATCTCAGGCGCACCACCGCCTGCAACGATCTTGCTGGTTTCCATTACATTCCTAACAACACAAAGACTGTCATGGAGTGCCCTTTCTGCTTCATCAACTACGTGCTCAGTTCCTCCGCGGATTACAACACTGACGGCTCTGGGATCCTTGCATTCTCGAACATATATTAGTTTGTCTTCTCCGATCTTGACTTCTTCCACAAGTCCGCACTTACCAAGGCTCTTGTGATTCAAATCGTCCATGTTTGTTAAGATGACACCGCCAGTGGCTTTGCTGAGTTTCTCCATGTCGCTCTTCTTAACTCTTCTGACTGATAAAATGCCTTTCTTGGATAAGAAGTGTTGAGCCATATCGTCGATTCCTTTCTGGCAGAATACCACATTTGCGCCAGAATCTGAAATCCTATTTACCATCTTTCTTAGCATATTCTCCTCTTCTGCAAGGAATTCCTTCATCTGAGTAGGATCCGATATCCTTATTTGTGCATCAAACTCTGGTTTCTCAACCTCTAATGCGGTATCAAGCAATGCGATCTTGGCGTCCTCAATTCGCTTGGGCATTCCTGAGTGAACTACCTCTTTGTCAATCACTATACCGTTAACCAGCTCGGTTTCTTTCAAGCTCTTTCCTTGTTTTTTGACTATGCCCACCATATCAATGTCAACGTATAGTCCGCCATCCCTGTCTTCTGCGATCTGATTAAGTGCGTCAACCGTTATTTCTGCAAAATGTTCTTTCGCTCCGGCAATAGATTTGCTGTTCATGGATGTCAAAGCAATCTTCATAAGGACTTTCCTATCTCTAGGTTCTACTGTAATTGATATATCTTCCAGAGCCCTAATTGCCTCGTCGGCAGCCTTTTTGTATCCTGAAACTATTGTCGTTGGGTGGATGTTTTGCTCAATAAGAGTTTCGCCTCTCTTAAGAAGCTCACCTGCTAATACCACGGCGCTCGTAGTTCCATCTCCGACTTCGTCGTCTTGAGTCTTGGCAACTTCTACCATCATCTTTGCGGCTGGATGTTGAACATCAATCTCATCTAAGATCGTTGCTCCGTCGTTTGTGATTGTCACATCTCCCAAGCTGTCTACAAGCATCTTGTCCATTCCACGAGGCCCTAGTGAAGTTCTTATTGCTTCACCTATTACTTTTGCAGCCATGATGTTTGATTTTTGTGCTTCCTTACCACGACTTCTTGCTGTACCCTCTTTAAGTATTAAGACGGGTGTTCCACCAATCTGTGCTAGTTGTGCTGACATGGAACCCCTTCACCTCCAAAAACATCTTGTTAACGTAAAGTCCATTGGCAAGTGGAAATTAAACTTCTATATAAACATTTCTACATTCAATACTACCGGTTCTCGAGTTGCATACAACCAATTACTATCAAGCTGATAAAGAGTTCTTCTGATTCATTTTATTGAAGGTTTTGGGGTTTCCTGCGTCAGTTGCTATCTTGATAAGGTTTTTATCACATAATTGAAGATTAGATATTAGAGACCGAGTAGCGCATCAACAGTGAGTTATCATGGCCAGCTATAGCTATCTTTTTAAGACAATTGTGGTTGGAGATGGAGCAGTTGGAAAGACATCCCTCACAGCTAGATTTAGTGAGGGACATTTCAGTGATCAGTATAAACTGACCGTTGGCGTATCATTTGCGATAAAGAGTATCGATGTGGACGGAATAAAAGTAAAACTACAAATCTGGGATACGGGCGGTCAAGAACGATTCAGTGACTTGAGATCTCTCTATTACAAAGGTGCCAAAGGATGTCTACTTGTCTATGATGTAACAAGACGTGAAACATTCAGCCACATAGAGAATTGGTTTAATGAAGTTGTGTCTCAATGCAGGATTATTCCTATGGTTTTGGTTGCAAACAAGGTGGATTTGACCGATTCTCGAGCAGTAAGTCGTGAAGATGGAGAACAGCTAGCTTACAGCCGAGGATTCCCGTATTATGAGTCATCTGCAAAGTTTGGAGTGAATGTGATTGACTGTTTTTCATTGCTGGCCCGAATGATGGTGCGAAAAGTGCTCTCTGAATGAGTTTTGATACCCGCCTCACCTGAGTGATTTTATCGATTTTTCGCAAGAAGATCCGATCTGTGAATGTGGGGACGAATTTCATCGCGTTTAAATATCTTATTGCATTAATATGGTAACAGGCTCTTGGACCATATGGTTCAGAGTAGGGCTGTCCAGCAATCAGTACTTGTGCAAAGCTGGAAGTTCTGCCCCAAACCTCCCCAGAATTCATAGCTCCGAAAGGAGACCTATTGACGATACGGAGAGCGAGGGAGGACATCTCTTGCGAAAGCTGGGGACGGTTCACAAAGATTAAACCTATCAAATGTCAAACCAGGAGGATGAGGTTCGACTATTTACCTTTGGACTAATACGGGGACAGTGATGAGGAAAGGATGTATCTTATTTAAGCTCCCTTATCTTATCCTTCTTTTGATTTCGTCTTGCTTTCAGTCTTAACTTAAATAATAGCGACTGATAAAAGGAGAACACTATCCTTAACGGGTGCCTAGCTTACAGCCGGGGAGATCCAATTGAAACTGGAGGAAATTGCGCGTAGGTATGCTTTGCTTAACGCAGTCAAGTATGGCGGAAAAGCTAGTTTCAAAGCTGTTATGGGCAAGATTATTTCAGAGCAGCCAGAATTTAAATCGAAAACAAGAGAGCTTTCTGCTATACTCAAGAAGATTGTAGAGGAAATAAACAAGATTTCTTTCAAAGAGCAAAAGCTACTAGCATCTCAATTTGCTATGCCAGAAAAAGAAGAGGAGGCAGAAGATAAGGTTCTCCCAACCTTACCCAACGTTGATCGTGTTGAGACTGTCGTAATGCGATTAGCGCCATATCCATCCGGCCCACTACATATCGGAAATGCAAGGATGGTTGTTCTAAATGATGAGTATGTGAAGCGTTATAACGGAAGCCTGCTTTTGGTATTTGATGATACGATCGGCAGTGAAGAGAAAGTTATCCTTCCTGAAGCCTATGATCTCATCTTAGAAGGACTAGATTGGCTGGGAGCCAAATGGCATAAAACTCTTTACAAGTCGGACCGACTACTCATTTTTTATAAGTGGTGTAGAGAACTCCTGGAAGATGGATTTGCTTATGTGTGTACCTGTGAGCCTTCCAAGTGGCGAGAGCAATACAAGCTAACTAAGCGCCCCTGTCCTTGCAGGAGTCTGAGCGTAGAAGAGAATCTTCATCGTTGGGATAGAATGATTGATGGCACGTACGGTGCAGGAGAGGCTGCTGTTAGGCTAAAAACGGGCATGAAGGTAGATGATCCTGCACTTAGAGATCACGTAATTATGAGGATTTCAGATCGAGTTCATCCAAGAGCAGGATCGAAGTACCGTGTCTGGCCACTATTAGAGTTCTCTTGGGCGATTGATGACGCACTCTTGGGCATTACTCATATTCTGCGAGGAAAGGACTTAATCAAGGAGGATAGGGTTGAAAGAATCATCTGGGATCTTTTGGGATTCAAAGATCGTGAGTTCATCCATTATGGAACGATTAGGTTTTCCGATCTTTCCCTCAGTAAGTCTCGGTCCCGCCGTTTGATTGACAAAGGAGTCTATCGCGGTTGGACTGATCCCCGAACTTGGAGTCTTCAATCACTCCAGAAACGAGGACTCAAGCCCGAAGCTGTCAGACAAGCAGTCCTGGATCTTGGCCTGAGTTTGACCGATATTGATTACAGTCCAAGCATACTGTACGCTGTCAATCGGAAGATGATCGATCCAGTAGCAAACCGACTGTTCTTTGTTGACATTCCGGTGGAGTTGATTGTGGAAGATGGGCCAGACGATGAAGTAATAGCTGCCAACCCCCCCAGACATCCAGATTATCCAGATAGGGGAAAGCGACACATTAGCGTAGCCATTGAAAATGGCCGTTTCTCAGTATACATATCGAAAAGCGATGTTGGGAGATTAAGAATCGGAGACGTTATTCGATTGAAGGATTTGGCTAATATTAAGATAAGGTCCATCAACGAAGCACGAATCATGACCTCCTATCATAGCAGGACTATCGGTAACGCAAGGCAATCGGATGTGAAAAGAATAATTCATTGGGTTCCCACTGATGATAATGTTCCGCTGGAGGTCGTTATGGAAAACGGGGAGATTCTAAAAGGTCTTGGAGAACCTGAGTGCATCGATCTATCTGAAGGTAGTATCGTTCAATTCGAGAGATATGGTTTTGTGAGGGTAGATCGCCTGAAACCCGTGACAAGGGTGTATTTTGCTCACCCTTGAAACTGACATAATCCTCAGAATGGAATGAAGAAAAAGAGAATAGATCGAAAACTATTTTTCTACCTTTCAGACTATACTATACCTATACAACACCTTAACATCTGGTTATTATGTTCAAGGGGTATGGAATGATGTCAGAGCTCGCTGAGTCGAAAGAAAGTAAAGTGTGGAGAATAGAGCACGTTCTTCTGCTGTGGGCTATAGTCCTGATAATGATTGTTTCTTTTAGCTTTATTAATTTGTACAGTATCTGGCTCGGGGTAGCTTTGACTGAGTTTGCTATTCTGCTTGTAACGGTTGTGGTGGCTACAAGATTCTTTGATGCGTCCCACGATGACCTTGGGGTGAAAAGAACCTCTTCTAAATGGATACTTCTGGCAATGGTCTCAAGCATCGCGGCTATTGGATTAGGCTACGCTGGTGTTACTATTCAAGTTCTAATTCTGGGATCTCCTCCCGAATCGTACCAACAATATATGGACGTACTGGCACCTCGTGATATCGTCTCTCTAACTGCTTGGATCCTGCTGTCGTTTCTAGTTATTGCGCCGTGTGAAGAGATTTTTTCCAGAGGTTTTGTGCAGAAAGGATTAGAGAATTCCCTGGGAGGGAACTGGGGTTTGATACTTGCATCTGTTTTGTTTGGCGTACTCCATGTAGAACTGTTTCGTATATTCCCGACAGTACTTGAGGGACTTGTAATAGGGACTGTTTACCTTAAATCAGGACATAATGTTGTAGCATCAACAATCTCACATGGGTTCCTGAATTCAATGATCTTTGTTCTGGTGTATTTCACTTACATCCCAATAGTGTAGTACGTTGCTGGGGAATAAGCGAATGAATCCTATTCTTCCTCAATAAGTTCTTTTTCCTTGAATTCCTCTCCCCGCAGAGACAGATAGGCCAATAAGAGGATCCCCGTTATGATTGTCGCGGCGTCCAGTGTTGAAAACACCCGAAAGTCCCTAAGACTCCGACTCCGAACCACGCCGTATGCCCATTTTTTAAGACTGTATGACCCGATTGACACCGCGATACCGGGCGATCTCCGGATCAAAGACGCGACTCTGGAATAAGCTAAGGCTTTATAACAGGATCACAACAGACTGCCCAGAGAGCAATAACCTGCGGTCATGGTAAACCTGCGGGCCCCCAGATTACTCCAGATAGAAAAATCAAGATGCTTAGCAAAATCGCTCCCAAGGGCTCGATTCTGTCCTCAGACAAAACTTCTCTCTCATCATTTGCTCTGACTCTTTCTTGAAGGAGACCCCTATTATTCTTTCCAATGAAATGAAGAAGTCTGTTCCAAAATCCCTCTGGCCCGACGATTGTTAGTAGAAAATCTTTTAAACTACTTGCAAGCAATAAAGACCCGCTTCCAAGTCAATAAAAAGGAGGTAAAAAGCAACTTGATACCCTACGCTGCGTGGCTCTGTTGGGCTATTCCTCTCATTGGCTCGGTCCTTACGCCGGTATTTGCCAAAATCAGTCCAAGAGTTAGGGATTACGCGGCAGTTGTCTTTGGAGCTTTAGCCATGATCATGGCAATCTCCATGATACCAGACATTGTGGCCGGTCAGGTTGTAACGCTCGACGGGATCCCTCATGAAATACCTTATGACTGGGTAGTACCATGGATGCCTACGATAGGACTTAACGTGGGTGTTCTTATAGATCCACTCAGTGTCCTGCTTGCAAATGTGGCAGCTGATATCGGGTTTCTTATTCTCCTTTATTCAATAGGATATATGCATGGAGATCCAGACAAGACTAGATACTGGTTTTTCATGCAATTCTTTGTTGGCTCCATGGTCTTGCTCGTAATGGCGGATAACTTCCTCTTGATGTTTATAGGTTGGGAGGGTGTAGGACTGTGTAGTTATGCACTGATTGGTTTCTGGCACAAGAAAACTACACCAAGCCCCGTCCCTGGATATGCATCGGAGGGCGACTATAATGCACACGCCGGACTGAAAGCATTTATAGTAACCAGGGCCGGCGATATTACTCTCCTGATTGCAATCCTGATCATCTTTGTGACTGCAGGAACTTTCAACTACATTGAGCTCCAGAGCGATTTTGCTTGGATGAGCATTCTTTCAGGTATGGGCCTTTCCTTAATCGTACCTCTGCTCCTCCTTGGAGGCCCTATAGGAAAATCTGCCCAATTCCCTCTGCACGTTTGGCTTCCAGAAGCCATGGCTGGTCCGACGACAGTTAGTGCACTGATTCATGCTGCAGCCATGGTTAAGGCTGGTGTCTATCTGGTTGCAAGGAGCTTACCTATATTCCATGAAGCGTTTATTACTCACGGTTATCCAGAACTCTATACCTTCTTTCAGGTTGTTTCCTGGATCGGAATATTCACTGCATTTATGGCTGCTACCATGGGCATGGTGGCCAAAGAGATTAAGAAAGTCCTGGCATTTTCAACCATAAGCCAACTCGGATATATGTTCTGCGCACTAGGTATAGGCGGAATGGCAGTAGAATTCGGAGCTGGATTCACAGCTGGTGTATTCCACCTGGCAGCTCACGCGATTTTCAAAGCTCTCCTGTTCTTGGCAGCCGGTTGTGTGCTTCACGCCACCGATACCAAAGACATGTTCGAGATGGGGGGTATTAGAAAGGAGATGCCTTGGACTTACCGAACTATGCTTGTGGGCGCTCTATCGCTCAGTGGAGTGCCCTTCTTGTTTGCTGGTGGTTGGAGCAAAGAAGCCATCCTTGTTGCCGCTTTGGAGACTGATCAGATCTTGCTCTTCGCTGTGGCGGCGCTCACAGCAGCCATAACAGCCTTTTACAGCCTCCGTATGCTCGGAATAACCTTCTTTGGACCAAAGAGCGATTTTCTAAAGAAAAGAGAGGCTGAAGGCAAACATGTTCACGAAGCCCCACTCAATATGCTTGTCCCTCTACTGGTACTTGCTGGGTTCACAATATTGATAGGCGTTCTGTCAATACCGGATTTCTTTGGCTTGTTTGGCTTTGAGGGAGCCTTACATACTTATTTCGGAGCAATACTGGGTCACGGCCCCGCAACACTTACTGCTCCGATCCTGAACCCGAGTGTACAGATCGCATTGGGGACAAGTCTCCTAATGCTTGCCATCGGCTTTGCTCCTGCGCTAATCTTATACATCCGAAAAGATGGGAAAACCGCGAAGCCAACCATAAAACCGATCTACCAGTTTCTCCGTAACCGGTGGTATATAAATGAGGCCTATCGTCGGGTCTTTGTTCGGGGAGCGGTGAAGCTTGGCAGTGGTCTGTACAAATATGTTGAAACAAGAGGCATCGACAGATTTAATTATGCAGTTGCAGGCGCAGCCAAGCGTGTTTCAAACTGGCTTTATAGGTATCCGGAGATGAAAGGTCTGGAAGGCTTTAATAGAGGAGTTGCTAAAGCCTTCTCATCGTTCGGAAAGAGATTTAGAAGACTACAGACAGGCGTGCTATCCTATAATATGATTGGTGTATTAGCTGGTATGATTGCCATAGTTTCAATCCTAGTATTGTATTTCCTAGTAATAGCTCCATAAAAACTCAACTCGGAGGAAAAATAGATGATAATACCATATGCCCCAATACTGGCGTTATTGCTGCCAACGGTATCCCCTGTAATTATATACCCAGTTGGAAAGAGGTACGGCAAGTTCGCAGAAATAGGATCCATAGTCGTTTCCATATTGACAGCAATACTCGTTTTTTCCATGATTCCCGATATAGTTGCCGGATCAACCATTTCCTACTATCCTGGCTACGAGTTTGCTCCAACACTAGGAATATCGTTCGGTGTTCTTGTTAACGCAGTAAGCTACCCTTTGATGAGCATCATTGCACTGGTATCGTGTTTTGCCACCATCTACAGCTATAACTATATGAAGGATGAACCGGGACATGCGGGGTATTATGCCAACTTGTTACTCTTCTTCGGCGGTATGATGGGCGTAGTTCTGGCAACCAATCTCATACAGTTTTATATATTCTGGGAATTGATGCTGGTTCCGAGCTGGCTACTCATTGATTTCTGGGGAACACCAGGACAAGGTCCGAAGATTGGATTTAAGTATTTCATCTTTACACATATTGGAGCCCTATGTATGCTACTCGGCATCTTCGTGCTATTTGCCTTTACGGGAACATTCGACATGGTCGTCCTTGGTTCATTAATTGCATCGGCGAGCATACCATTCAATACGATGGCTGCGATTCTGTTCCTATTCATGATCGGTTTTACTGTAAAAATGGCAGCCTTTCCAGTACACACGTGGTTACCCGATGCACACGGCGAAGCTCCAACGCCCATATCTGCCATGCTGTCTGGCATAATGATAAAACTCGGTGCATTTGCACTGGCCAGAATTGCCCTAACTTTCATGGGTAACGTTGTTCTATCAGCTAGGACAATAATCTCAGCCCTTGCGGTCGTAACGATGGTTTGGGGAGGCTTTATGGCCATCGCGCAAACAGACATCAAGCGGTTGCTGGCATACTCCAGCGTAAGCCAGATGGGATACATTCTCTTCGGTCTATCAGTCTATTCAGAATTAGGATTAACCGGTGGACTCTTTCATATTGTTGCTCATGCTCTTGGTAAAGGTGCCCTGTTCATGTGCGCAGGTACTCTTATGCATGAGGTAGGGACAAGAGACATTCGAGAAATGGGTGGACTGGCGAGTAAGATGCCAATTACGGCAATAGTATTCCTGATTTCAGCACTTTCCCTAAGCGGTACCCCACCCTTAGCTGGCTTTACATCGGAGTGGCTGATCTTCACCGGAGGTCTGGCTCAGATTGCAACCAGTCCCGAAATGCTTTGGATAACTGCAGTAGCTCTAATATCTACAATACTGACTCCCGCTTACTATTTGTGGACAGTCTGGAGAATCTTCTTTGGAAAAGAACGCAAGAACCAAGATAACGTCCATGAAGCACCTTCAAGCATGTGGGTTCCCATGATTCTGATGGCTGCATTAACTGTCATTTTTGGAATCTTTCCCAATCTACTACTCAATGTAATCTCGCGAGCAGTTGCTGACATACTGGGTGGCGTGTTCCTCTAGCTTCCAGATGAATTTCGGACATAAACGTTTGCTGGGTTATCTACCCATTCCTATTTTTATCTATCTTCCGCAAGAAGACTCCGTCAGAGAGGGTGGAGATGAATTCGATGTGTTCATGTAATTTTTCGGAAATCAAGTCTTGGGTAAGACACTCAAAAGAGGAAGGGTTCTCAACGGTGTGGGCGTGAAACCCGGCCTGGGAGAGCGGGTCTTGTGGGTACATCCTGCTTGACAGGGCTGTCCCGTGCCTGTGGCACGTTATGGAGTGAACCAGCCCGAGGGTCTACCTCCTGCGCAGCCGTGGATTCGGACCACAGAACCCCCTCTGCGAAGCCAAAGTGTCCTCAGACGCAGGAGGCAGAGAGAGGGAGGAGACTCCTTGTGAAGGCTAGGGGTAGTTCACTGTTCTTCCGCCTATATTCCTCTAGAAGACCCTATGAGTAAGGGTGGGAACTGATTGCGTTGTGCTTAAGTATTCTCCTGGATATTTGATTTCGAGGTCTGTGACCTTGAAGGCTAAATTCGCATAATTGTTCAAAGAGATGCATCAAAGATCTTGGGAATTCCGTTAAGGACTTCTGTTCTTGCCCGCGCACAAACCTCAGGTATCTCGCCCTTGTTAATCATGAACTCCGATGTTTTCCCGTTACCGCTCGTTGATACTCCTCGGGGATAAAAGCAGGAATAGATACATTTTTAGAATAAACCCGTATATTATTAATTGATAAGATCTTGGAGGACAACCGATGATTAATCCAGGTAAGGACCTAGAGAAGGCAATCGTGGATATTGTTAAAGGTTTGGCCTCGGTTGTAAAGAAACTGGATGATTCTACTAACCAGCTTACAACAAGAATGAGTGATTTTGAAAAGCGGGTTCTGTCAAGGTTAGAAAAACTCGAGAGTCAATTTAGTGGACTGGAAAAGACTAAGGATCTTATCGATGAAATCAGCTTATTGGTACCAGTTCTACAAGTATCCAATCTTTTGAATAATGTAAAGGGAATGGTACAACCATCTAGACCTCTTACACCAATGAGGAAGGAAATAGTAGCACCTGCCCGAGTTCCAAGACCGGCGCCGACAAAAGACATTGAACCTACTCCCATGCCCGCCCAAGAACCTCTGTTTGAAGAGCCAAAAGCGCTTTTTAAGGAAGAGGAATCAGCTCCAAGTTCCCCTTCTTTATCCGATGAGACGGAACCTGATGAGAAGGGAGAACCTGAAGTGGTGGTTGGCGAGCGTGTCCCTTCTTACATTAAGAAGAAAGTAAAGCCAAAATCTATATGGGAAGGTATCCGTGACGAAGAATAATTCGGAACGGGTTGAAGGTCTTTACTCAAGTTTCTCTAGGACTTCCGTAAGCTGTCTGCTCAGAGATGTTAGCTGAACAAGCCAGGCTGCACTCCTAGTCTTTTTGAGTAATTTGTCAAGGGTCTCAATCATTTCCTTTGGGGTTCTATTCTTGACTTCCGAAAGAATCGATTGCAGATCTGAATGGGCTTTGTTCTCGAGTTCTGAGACCTTGCCTATCATGCTTTTCCTTAAGTCCTTGTTATATTTCCCCAGTTGTTCTACCTGCTTTGCCATTGACTTAGTATTCTCATCGAAACTTTGCTTTAAGTCCTTGAGTGTCTTATTAAGTTCAGTCATGGACTCTATGATGTTATCTGTCCTTGAATAAATGTCATCTAATGCTCTGGTAACAAATCTCAACACTTCTCCTGGAACATCTTCACTCATTATTTACGCCTCCAGGTTTCTTAATTGGTCCTGGCTTTTCGGGCGAGAAGTTTGAGCCCCTCTCTCATTTTGTCGAGGTCAATTCCGCTCAGTACACTCTGACTCATTTCATCGATCTTGCCTATGGCTCGATCCAGTCTCTTTATATCAAAAGTATTCTTAATGCTGTCAATTCCTGCGTTGAGATTCCTAATCAGGAAATTGGTCTGTTCATCAAACCTCTGCGTTTCAGCCCCGATTGCCTCAGTGAGTTGATTAATCATGTTTCCAAGCTCTTCTGTGTTGCTCTCGAAAGCTTGAGCTAAATCCTCTCTTATGGTCTTCGTAACTTCATCGATGCTTCTGGCAACTTCATCGAGCTTATTCATTAGGTTAGAGAACTTCTCTTCTATCTTCTTGCTCAAAACTTTATCACCATATTTAGAGGTGCCGAACATATTTAATAAAAGTATTCATGAACTTACATCTTGAGTGCGAATCCATCTTAGAAGTTTGGCAGCAAAAGTCGAGTGCCGTGAGCTATTGTATACGCTCCCTTATCCAGAATCGATATTAATGCATTAGCGAAGATTGAGCTATCCAAATTTAAATAGCCACGTCACTCAGACTGGACGAAGGGGATAGAGTAGATGGTCATAATTAGGGGAGTAATCAAAAGCATAAGTCCTCCTAAAACAAAGAGGATTAGTCACCGCAGAGTGTTCGCGTATCTGATCTTTACCATAGAAGATGAACAAGAGAAGCTGTATTCTGTCCTTATACCCGATAAGATATTTAGAAAATCAGGCTTTGTCCCAAGAGTTGGACACGAAGTCGAACTTGAAGGGTACAGGAGTGAACCTCGCTATGCTTTGGTCGATTATGAAGTTAGTAGAGTTAAATGGATCAGGAGAATAGGATGATTCAGGGGTCTTGTGCGAGTAAACTACTCCTCCCTTGCGGAAGGAACTTATGACTGTGCTTGGCCGCAATTCCTTTTCAGGCTTTGGCTTCATCGCACGTCAAGTCAGGGCAGTTTACGGTGCCCCAGCCCGGTAATCCGCATGTAGCGTCGGGCTTAAGAGTTTACCTCATCCGTTCCCATTCTCCTTGCAGGTCTTTAACCGTTTCCACATCGGAGAGAGGTGTGCCTTTAGACCTATTAGCACGTTTGGCACGGGCCTATTTTAAGACCACTCAGTCCCTCTCCGTCCTCTCGGACGGAGTCTCCTTGAGGTGGCTCAGACGAATGAAGCTGGTGCCGAAAAATCCTCATATATTAGAAGTATTTATGATTCTGTTTTCTGGGTAATCTTTGTTGCGAGTTATATGACGAATACGTTTATATCTGGAGATAAGTACAACCAATATTGTGAAAAGATGAAAAATAAACAATGATACTCAAGGATTCATCAATCATCAGCTCCCAATGATTAGAGACAATGGAGGAATGGTTTTGTCCTATGAGCAAATACCGATATTGGTTGATCAACTAAGAAATGGGGTAAGAAGACTGCAGGAAACCCTTTTATCCGAACTAGATTTTGGACTGCAGCATTACAGTGAGGAACTAGATCGATGCAAGACGAGAATACCTGTTCGCCTCAAAGGATTTGGCGGTATAGACATCTTTGCCAAAATAGTAGAACGGATAGTAGACGAGGAAATAATATCGACTATTGTAGATTGTGAAGAAAGAATCTGGAACAACGTGAAGAGTATTCTATCGGGCGCAATAGGCGGTATTAACCAATCTGCCGAAGAGATTTCAGATCACGTTACAGCTCTTGTCAACCGAATTGAAGCTTCTCCTGAGATTTCCATGTTAAAGAGCAAATTGACTGAAAAAGAAGAGAGAATAACAGAACTCCATCAAGCAATTGAGGAACGTAAGATCGAAGTGGAGACTTTGAAGGCGAAAGTAGCAGAGCTAGGGTCAGAACTTCACGCCAAGGAAAATGCGCTTGAAGAAATGAGAGATGAGCTACCCAGAGATATCAAGAAACTTACAAGTACTGTCGAGAGCCAAAGAAATCAGATAGAGGTCCAAGAAGCTAATATACGTGAACTCTCTGAGAGAGCCATGGAAATGGAAAGAGAAATACACATCACGGGAGAACGCTGGAATCGTTTAGTAAACGTCGTTACGGATGATACACGCTATGGTTGGTTCTTCAAACTAACCGATCAACATGGATGGACGGAATTGAAAAGGCTGATAGTTGGGCATCCTACAGTTTACGTTTTGGAACGCTGGGTCAGACCCTTTGAAGACAAGGGACTGGTAGAGCTCAAAGAAGAAGATGGAAAAGTAATGGTTAAGGCTTTAGAATTTGAGTAATCATCAGGTAGTCTTGTCAATTAATTTTGGAACGGTTGCTTCTCCGACCGTTTAGATTTCACGGGCAAATCTTATTAATGAGGGTCTTTCTTAAAACCCTCGTATTGTTTTGTTCCGGGGGTGTCTGTACTGTCGGAGGAGGAGCGTGCAGATTACATCTGGATGGACGGGAAACAGGTCAAATGGGATGACGCCAAAGTTCACATAAAGGCCCATGTACTATCCTATGGGACCGGAGTATTTGAGGGGATACGAGGTTATGCTTATAATGATAATGTCAACATCTTCAGACTAAGAAAACACTTGGATCGGTTGTATTATTCTGCCATGATTTACAGGATGAATATACCTTTTACGAAAGAGGAATTGAAGAATGCTATTGTCAAGCTCATTATAGACAATGAGATGAGAGTAGATTGCTATATTCGTCCTCTCGTATATCGTGGCTATGGCCCCTTTGGCGTGAATCCTTTAAGGAGCCCAATAAATGTGGCAATTTATGTCATTCCAATTGGAGAATACTTGGGAAAAGGAGCCACAAAACGTGGCATAAAATGTTTGGTCTCATCGTGGCAGAGAATTCCATCCCATGCAATCCCAATTCATGCCAAGGCATGTGGGAATTACCTGAATTCTGTGATTGCAAGACTCGAGGCCATAGAGAGGAACTATGATGAAGCCATATTCCTGGACCATCGAGGGTTTATTTCGGAAGGAACCGGGGAGAACTTATTCGCTGTAAAAGACGGAAGAGCATCAACACCACCAAGCTATGCATCGATACTAATGGGCATAACGAGAGACTCCTTAATTACTCTGCTCAAAGAAGAACTCCACATTGAGGTTGTGGAGACTGATATTACCCGAGCCTCACTCTACGATATGGATGAGGTTTTCATTTGTGGAACTGCAGGAGAGATAACGCCAGTTGTAGTCATAGACCATACGGAGGTTGGGGATGGCAAACCGGGCCCCTTAACAAAGAGATTACAGCGAGTATATCTCGATACAGTACGTGGAAAAATCTCAAGATATTCTAACTGGATTATGCCCGTGTATTAGAGCTAAAGCTTGATTGAAGAAGCTATCAGATCACATTCGTTAATTCTCTCTTCTTTCAGTTTTTCCCGATAAAGGGAGACTACTGTATGTTTTGGTGTTACAGCAAAGACCACTCCGCGTTTTGCGTAACCTATCTCATCGAATCCTTGGGTTCTCATTAGATTATCAAGTCTATTATTCATCTCTTCCAAGTTTGCGCCTCCATATGGAGGGGGTTCCAAAACTATCTGTCTCTGAGGAAAGACGTTATACGTCGAAATGGCCAATACATCGTGATTCACATCATGTCTAATCCAGAACTTGAGTGTATTCCCCCAACTGTGAATGTGATGCACAACCAGAACTGCATTCAAACCTTCAATCAGTGATAGAAAAATGCCAAGCCCCTCCTCATAGGTTGCCTTACCGAGCCTTTCAAGTATGTCTCTTCCTGCACCTATTACGTTTTCAATCCCTACCCCCTTCTTCTTCAGCTCATCCTCCAAAAGATGAGGCAATACTTCACTGTCGACTATTCCTCCTTGATTTACGGTTTTGAATTGGTGTCCTTGCTTTGAAAGCAGACTGTAGCGTTGCTCATAGTCATTGACTGCACCATTGTGTACCACGTAGATTGAATTATTGCAATCTGAATAGGGATGCACGAATCTCTCTTCTACCGGTACGATGATATCGGAAAATCGTGTATGGCCAATCAGAATTTCTTCGCCACGCCAACCAGCATCTTGAGCTTTTTCGAAAGCGTCTCTGGCAAAAGAGCTACTCCTAATACGAGATAATCTATGATCTAAAAGACGCATCAACCCTGTTCCAGAACCACCCATATTGCCAAGAAGTCTAAAGGCATTTCTCCCGCCGACGTATTCTTCGAGGATTTCAAGTATTGAAATCGTTAAATCCAAGTTTCCTGGGATTGTACATATTATGCCGCACATAATTCTCTCCCTTAGTTTCTGGAATTAATATGACCGTCGAACCTGGACGACTGATTTCTATACCGGCACTAATAGAACTCAAAAGGGGAAACATAATCCCCGTGTTTCTTTCTTACAGCCAACAGTCTCCGTCTTTGCTCTTTCAGCAATCTAAATACCTCTATGGGTGTGTAGAGAGTATCAGTCGTGTATGTTTTCATTAACCTATCACTCTTCGCTAGATTTTCTGGGACTCTCAGTGTGAATTGCTTAATATAGTCTTCTTTTGAGTAGTTCTTGTCAAGGACTTCTTTGAATAACCTCTTAAGGTCTTCATGTTTTGGTATAAGTCCTGTTGGTGTCTTTGCTGCTTCAATCTCCTTATGAGATCTTAATTCCATCCATTTGAGCCAGACTGCTTTGTCAATTTTATCATTTACGAAATTCCCTTCAGAGTCTCTCAAGAAATAATTCACAGAGAAAATCGGAGGAGGCTTATTTAGCATAGTACCGAATTCAAGATGCTTTTCAATATATCTTTCCAGCGTTATCGATAAGAAATCTAGGTTGGACATTGGATTAAACATTCTTACGCCCACCCTTCCTAAACTGGCCGGCGTGGTTTCGGACTCCAGAGACGCACCCTTTGTGATTACGCCATGAATCCAATCAAAAGCCTCCTCAACAGGGACCCATGTGTCTGGGTCTCTGCCACCATATATTATTCCGCCTATCTTGACGCCTTCAGGGTCGTTTAATCTTGGATCTGCATTTTCCAGGAGTTTCATATCAACAGTAAACCGAGCATTCTTATGAGCAGGAGGTATTTCATTCCCCTCAGCATCTTTTTTTCCTAAAGTCCACTCTCCGGAGTGATTGATTCCTCTTTCTGGGACTTTGCCATCTTTTCCAATCCAGTAGACACTCCCGGTTTCATTAACTAAGATATTCGAAAATATAATCTCACCTGTTGAATTTAGCACTCTCCATAATATTGGATCGTCTTCCGAGTTAATACCCTGTATTATTCCAAATATCCCTTTCTCAACATTAGCTGCTCTTAATTCACCGTCTTTCTCTCTAAGATACGCAATATCATCTCCGATTATGCTTTCGCCTTCCACCATTGAAGTAGATGTCTTTCCGCACAAGGAAGGAAATGCACCCGCAAAGTAAGTTACTCTTCCATAAGGACCGTGAACACCCATTATGAACATGTGCTCAGCCAGCCAGCCTTCCTTTGATGCCTTGTTTATCGCCAATCTTAGCGCCAACTTCTTAAGTCCGATAGTATTCCCGCCATATTGGGTATTCGCACTATATACTGTGTCATCTTGGAGATCAATGTATATTCTGCGCTTTTCAACGTCTTTACTTACGTTGTTTTCAAGTCTCCCTTCTGAATGTATAAACTTAAAGAAGCGAGCACCTCTTCCTAGTCTTATGAATTCATCATATCCTGGCCTATAAAGCAAGTACTCACTGTGAGCCACGTAGCTGGAATCGGTAAGTTGGACGCACGGTATGGAGAATTTGGAGTTCATGGGACCTAACGTAAAGAATAGTATGTAGAGCTTGTGTCCCTTCATAATGTTCTTCAAGATAGTGTGTATCTCTTTAAGTCCCTGCTTCCTATCCATCCAGTTTATGCCAGGGCCCAAATACTCCTCTTCATCTAGAAGAAATTTCGTCTGTTCCTTGTCCCTGGCTTGATCGTAATAACCATCAAAGTGAGCGGTATGTCCCTCCGTAGCAAGTACCATCTCCTCCCCTGTTCTTGCAGCCTCTTCTCGAATGTACTGCGTGTCTTCCGGGGAATCTGAAGAAACAAAGGCGCTATCTGGATTACAATGTTTCAAATACTTCGAAATAAGTCTGTCAAGTTCTGGATTATTTATTGCCTTGAGCCTCTTATAGTGCTCGTCACTCAGCCTAGTTCTAAGTATGTTGTGTGCTCCGCCTATTTCCTGTTCCTCTTCAGGCAAATAAACCACCTAGAGCGTAATTACCATTATCTGCCCATGCAATATTTATAAGATTTGTCGAAAGAACCAGTCGAAACGATAAACATTAAAAGTCCGTTGCGCATAGTCAGTTTTGGAGGGCAAAATAATGCAAATAATGGAATTCTTCATGTCTCTTGCAGATTTCAAAGGGCCAATCTTGATTATTGCAGGTCTCATTTCTGCGATCAGTATATTTCAATGGCTGGCTGGACGTGATAAGGAAGAAGAATGGAAAACAACAATAAAATTGGCTGCCTTCATAGGCTTTTTTGTAGGGATAATATCCTTGATCGTTGGCGGGACCGTATGGAGTATGGGAGTTGCGGACTGGATAACGATTGCGCTTTTCATAATAGTCGGGTTGGCTTTGTGTTTGGGCCCGATTAAGAAACTGCCTCTGGCCGGGATAGCTGCACTAGCTATAGGCAGTTTGGTTGCTGCTTTCGTTTCAGGATTCTTTGGTTCAATTAAGATCGTGGCAGCTGTCTTCGTAATTATCTTCATATTAGTATTCGTATTTGCCAAAGCAATTGAAACCATATTGGATGGCATTGGTACCGTACTGAGCTTCCCGCTAGTATCAATTCCCTTAGGTCTGATCTGCATTGTTCAGGGAGTACTGCTACTCTTAGGGACTTCACTGGCTGCGCTCTTTTAAATACACTCTTTCTCTATTTCTTTAGCTTCTCTATTTCACGCAGACCCAAGCAATAGGATTTCTTCTCATTTCTGGATTTATATTGCCGAAAGCTTTAATGATAATTCAATCACTGAGAGTATCGCAACCTAAAGTCGAATGATACTAAAAAAGCTTAAATTACCATTCGCAATAAGTATATATTGGGTACTTGAGCTGAAACATATGTGACTAACTATTAGCCGTATTGAGAAGACCGCAAAAGAGGTATTCACTGTTGTTAGACGGACTCCAGAAGAGCAGTTTGGAGAAAACGGGAATTGATTTGCTAGACAATATGTTAGAAGGTGGTCTTCCCTCTTCAACTGCGATAGTGGTCGTAGGGGAGTCAGGAGTCGGAAAGTCTATAATGTGTCAGAAATTCCTTCATGAGGGACTGAAGAACGGTGATGGGGCGATATACGTAGCTTTGAGTGAATCCTCAAATACGATCGCCTCCACGATGAAACGTATGGGATGGGATATAACCAATTATCTGGAAAATGAGCAGTTGATGTTTATCGAAAGTTACCCCTCGAAAACTCTCTTTGTTGAAGGCAATTACTTTGACCCAAGAAATCTCTCTCTCCTAAACCTGAAGATTGCTTCCGCATTTAGCTATATGAGAAAGTATGACAAAGTGCGTCTTGTGATAGATTCATTGTCCGATCTAATTGAGTATGACAGAGAAGGTAGATATATTGGGAATTTCCTCGATGAACTCATAGCAAATATTCATTTGGACAATGTCTCTTGTCTATGCACACTAACGCCCGAAGTCCAACCGGAGGAAGTGAGAGAACAAGTCCAAAGCGGCTTCGACGGTGAGATTGAGTTTAGGTTCACTGAGGTTGCAGGAAGCTACCAAAGGCAGGTTAGAGTAAAGAGAGTGAGAGATGAATATCGTAATTCAAAGTGGACAAGCTTTGCATTGACAAACAATGAGGGAATGGTTCCTCTGTCGGCGACGGGAGAAGGAAGCGAGCCAGAAATACTTGCTCTTGCGCCGCAAATATACGATGTTTACATAATCGACAGAAACGGCTATTGCTTATTTAATGCGAAAACCAAAGATGCTGAATATGAAGTGGACGTAGTCTCTGCTTTTTTGACTGCTGTATCAACCTTTGCAAAGCAGATGCTACCTAGCGAAGGCGAATTATCAGGAATCCGGAAGGGAAATCTACAGATACTGTGCGAATGGGGACAAAATATCTGTGTTACCGTAGTATGTACAAACGATACTGCAGAAGATGAAGTAAGATACAAGATGAGAATTCTCGCAGATACGTTTGAAGTGAGATTTAATCATTTACTTGAGTATTGGGACGGAGACCTCTCTGTGTTCAAACCAGTGGAGCGATTGGTAAGAAGATACTTCGGCTCACACCTCTCCCGGATAGATGATGGTGATGCTACTGAACCTCGAACACAACTATACTCCATCGATGATCTCGGCTCAAAAGCATATTGGGATTACTACAGGGATTCGAAGGGCTTTGGACTATTTAGGAGAAAAAACCAAATTCCAATTAATGAAGTTGACAAGCTAATTGACTTAATATCTGCAGAGAGGCTGAGTGTTGATGAATTGGAGAGAGCCATTGAAAAGGGTAGAATAAAATTAACAAAAGAACTAGCTATGAGGGCATTGATGAATCTGCATAGGAGAGAGATCATTTATTTGATATCTTAATTTTGTAATCTGAAAAATAGGTGGGGTCGATGGCAAAAAGTATCAGAAACACCATTCTAAAGTTGAAAGTCATGGGAAAGGCTCTCTTCTCTGACATAAGATCCTTAGATAAAGGAACCCGTCAGCTGAGCGAGAGATTACTGACACAGATCGCCATAAAGGAAGGCTATCCGAGCCTGCTTATGAGCCCACTAACACTCGAACAGATTATCGAACAGATGAGATACAAGAATACAGACCTTGCTGCTGATTTTATGAAGGTCCTAGTTGAAATTGGTGTAATTCGAGAGAATGGTGGAGTATATGTATGGAAAGGAAAGAAGATTAAGATAGGAAAACATGAGCGAAGACTGCAGAAAATAGGGTTAGCTTTTGCCAGAATCTCGGAGGTATTCTCCACATATATGCCATATGCATTACGAGGACACGGAAAAACACGCGAGTTTACTAGAGAGCTGCTACTTGCTATTTGGGATAGTTTATATTCAAGTGAATTCTACAAATTTGCAAGAGGACTTGTGATCGACTGGGCAAGACTCCCTAAGTATCAAACGATCCTTGACATAGGGTGTGGTACTGGCTGGAGCACAATTAACATAATACAAAAGACCAATGCTGAAAAGGTATTTGCAGTAGATCGTTCACAGAAAGCAATTGATATTGCGAAAGAGAACATCAACATCACAGGATACGATGACAGAGTTGAGTTCATCGTTTGTAATATTTCGAAGAAGCCTCCTACTGAAAAAGAGGTAGACGGTGCATTCTCTTCATTGTTTTTCCACTGGCTCAATCGAGACGAGATTGTCCAGGCCCTTAAAAATATTAGAGCCTCATTGAAGCCTGGAGCTATTTTCTGTGGATTACAGCCCTTAAACAAGAGAACTGATAGAATGGCTTATTTTGATGTTTTGTTTCGTGCCTCCATTGACTTTAAAGGGTATCCTCAGAGGGATTTCTTTATTGAAGCCTTCAAAAATTCCAATTTCGAAGATCTGAGTATATGGTCGAACGGAATTTTTTCATGCAAGGCAATCTAAGAGACCTCCTCACCAACGTTGGAAATTATATGTCTAGTTCTTGCAGAAGGGGTTTCCTTTATCTTTTCTGTAAATCGGACCTTTAAATCCGCCCCTTTGAAGAGCTCTCCACAAATCCTCTCAACTTTTTCGGCAGTTCTATCGCTGAAATCCTTACCTTTTACTAAATACACTTCTATTTTATCTCTTTGTGGTTGTATTACTTGATAGTTCTCGAGCTGCAGGATGTCTCCTAATTCTCCAATAACTATTTGTGGATAAACCAGCTCCCCGGCAGGGAGTCTGATAATATCCTCAGCTCTCCCCTCTATAACATCAATTAAAGGAAATGTTCTGCCACAGCTGCATTCGTTGCCACCAGCTCTGACGATGTCCCGTGTATCATATCTGATTAGTGGCATCGCCTCTCTCATCAATGGCGTCAGAATAAGCCGCCCTCTCTCACCTTCAGCTACCGGTTCATTATTTTTGTCTACCACTTCCATGATAGCTGTGTCGATATTCGTATGAAGTCCCATATGTTCAGAACATTCATATCCAAAAACATTAATCTCGGTTATTCCGTATGCATCAAAGACTTCAGCATTCAATGATTCTTCAATTCCTCTTCTTATTTTATCATTAAGAATCTCAGAGCCTGTCACTACCGTTCTAAGATGCGGGAATTCCAAATCATGGTCGGCCATGTACTGTCCTATTGAATATGCCACTGATGGATATACACTTAGTAATGTGGGATCGTATTTCAGAAGCTCTTCAACTATTTCGGGCAAGGGCTTTTTTATTGAAATCATCTTTACTTTGGCAAGGAGTTTGACGATTCCGCCAAAGAGCGTTTTTACCAAGGTCGCTCCAATAAAAGGCCCAATCATGAGCAATTGAGCTACCCTATCTTTCAAAGTTCTAAGACCTGCTGCTTCTGACACTCTTGAAGCTGTTGCTGCAACAATCGCTATGTCGTTTTCTGTGAAAAAGATCTCTACGGGCTCCCCAGTACTTCCTGAAGTGGTTACTCTGATTAATTTCGTATCTTTGACTTCTTTTGAAATCATATTGTTATACCTTAACGTACTTTTCTTGGTCAGAGGCAGTTTTCGTAAATCCTCTTTCGTGTTTATGTCATCTGGCTTGAGGCCAAGTGAGTCGAATAATCGATGATAGTATTCAGTGTTTTCGTAGGCTATATGAACCTCTTTTTTCAATTCCTTCAACTGCAGTTTCTCGAGTTCATCCATTTTCTTGTACGGGTTTTTTCTCAACTTGCGCCTTGCTCTAAGAAGTTTGTATAACATGCCCCCCACCTTCTTCTCTTTTCACCTATTATGTTTTCTAGTGATATAAAAGCTCTAGTACGATTTGTTGTATTCTCTGCTTAACTAAGCAAAGGGTTTTTTATAAAAACAAAGACATACTTTCTATCTGAATTCGCTTAGGCACAGGCAGCTTCTCCAATTCTTGAGATCATGTGCCATCTCCTAGCAGAGGGAGTTTCTGGCATCTTCTCTGTGAAGTCAATATTCACATTTGTGCCCTTAAAAACGTCTCTGCGAAATTTCTCAACTTTCTTACCGCCCCCATCAATGAAATATCTACTTCACTGTCCTTCTCTATGGTGCCCATTTGAGGCTTTACGCCTCGATAATTCCTAAGCCCCTTAATTTCGCCCCACTCACCAGTTGAAGTTCGTGGATGGATGAAACTTCCATCGGGGGCTTAATCGCTTCCTCAACTCGCCCCCCCATGATATCAATTGAAGGAAAGGTTCTTCCGCAGTTGCATTCATTTCCACCGATTCTGACAATGACGTATGTCAGATCTGATTAACTGCATTGCCTCTCTCGAAGACAGTGTTAAAATAAGTTTTCTTCTCCCCCCTTCAGATATTGGCCTATGTTAAATATCGGCTGGAGATCCCGTCCGTAGGGGTGGGGAGGAAAGCCGACCTCCCGCAACATTTGAGTTTTTAAATCCTGATGAAGACTAAATATGGGTGGAGCATCAGGAAAGACAATCGTCGTTGCTGTTAAATCGGCTGTGGTGCGGGATCATTCTCAAGGTCAAGGTCTCAACCTCTTTTCCCAGTCTACCAGGCCCTGAGTCTCTGTAAACAGGCTCTTTCGTCCGGGTGATGAGGTTTTGAGTGGTGCGGTGCACTATACTCGGCCTCTGATGGAAAGCTCCCTGCGATAGCTGGGAGTAGTTTACAGCTCCCCCTCTCGTTTCCTTATCTAGATCTAAGCACGGTCTCTATTTCTGGCCAAGAATGGTTGGAATTGACGAAAAATAGTCAATAAAAATCTTGTGTTTTCAGTAATATAAGCGAAAATGGGCGGGGAAAGAAATGGCTTTGTTATTACAGGGGTGAAAGGGGAAGGGGGCCATAAAGAGCTGGTGGATCTCAATTCGATTTGTTTGTAAATGACTCGAGTATCTAGTTTACGAACTTTTTTATCCTTGGCTTTTCAAGTAATGCACAGCATTTGAGCAGATTAGACAAGCAGAATAGATCTTCTGAGGTGAAGCGTTTGAAGGATTCGGATGCTCTCAAGAGAATAGCGAAGGAATTGGATGATCTTGAGAGGATGGATAAGGAAGATCAGGAGAAAATTCGAAAATCATTTTATGAAGACTTGACCAAATTCGATATAGACATTCTGAGAATATTGAGCAGAGATTTACTTATTACAGGGAAAGGTGAGTCAATAGCAGTGAGGGCAACGAAAGAGCATATGGATGCCTTGGTGAGATTAATAATACTTGGTTTTGCAGAACTGAAAAAGAGGGAAAATGGCAAATATTTATTGAAGGTATCAAAATCGGGAAAGAGATTCCTCGAGGATACTGAGCAGGGGGCTGATTTTGAGGACTAGTCCCCAAAAAGATTAGGTTTACGAACTTTTTTATCCTTGGATTTTCAAGTACTAAACAGTGTTTGAGGGGAGTTTAGATGGTAATTGATGAACTAACCGTTGCGCTCGTGGGGATACTTGGGGCACTTGGTGGAGTATTATTAGGAGGGCTACTCAATTATTTCATCATTCATCAACAGATAAAGTCTCAAGAGAAAAGAACGATATTCGAAAAAAAAGCAAGTTACATTGATGATTTCTATTTTCCACTTGGTGATAGAATATTTAATATTATGTACTATACTGGTATTTGCTCGACTCATATCGGTCTTGTAGAGTCGGGAGGAGACGTTATCGAAACATACAAGAACTTTGGGGAATCGGCTAAGGAATATGTTGATTTCGTTTTTTGTAATTTGTCAAAGGGAGATTTACTTCTCCCTAAAATGAGATGGCATCTCTTTCTGCATTTAAGGGATTTGCTTCATCCTTTGATAAAGAGGATTAGGAATATCTCATTGGAAACTTCAGCACTGCAATTGCTTAGTGAACTGTTAGCAGTCATAGAACTTAGATCAAGC
>JBHLPL010000013.1:0-26755 GCA_048939465.1 Promethearchaeota archaeon
ATACTTGTGGGGGGAACTCCTGCTTCCTTGGCTGTTTTGGGAGCATTTGATGGACCCAGTCCGATCAGTGCATAGTATGTCCTTGCTGCGTAGTCGCTCAACCCTAGTTCTTTTAGTGTCTGAAGAATTTCAGTTTTTGACAACATCTTTGACCACAATGTTTAATTAGTAGTCACAGCTAATAATCTTTGCCATAACCCAACAGTAGGAACAGGGAAAATCAGAAATAGTTATGAGGGACCAGAGGCAAGAATAGATGTTCGCAAGGTGAAATTGGATGAAGATTGATCGCGAAAAATGCGGGGTCTGCTTTGGATGTGCTTGCGTCTGCCCGAGAGAGGCCTTAACAGCCACTGATTATGCGATCTATGTTAATGAAAAATGCAATAATTGTGGGATCTGTGAGAAGATCTGTCCAGTGGGGGCTATATCAATTGAAGATTAAAACAGATATTGTTGTGGTTGGAGCAGGACCGGCTGGCAGTTCAGCTGCAATATCGGCGGTTCGCCATGGCGGGAAAGTGCTGATCCTAGATAGGAAACAAAATGTGGGAATACCGGTTCAGTGCGGGGAAGCCATCGGAAAGGTTGGTCCTGGAATAGCTGAAATCGATATTCCGAAAGATTCTATCAGAAATCCAATAAGAGGCTTCAGAGTTTACAGCCCAGGATTGCTGAAGGTGGACTACAAAAAACCGGAACATGACGGGTACATTGTTGATCGAAGAGTTTTCGACAAGGAACTTCTTGCAAGGGCGGCGGAGTCAGGAGCGGATGTGTTAGTTGACACCAACGTTACCGATCTAATATGGGACAATGGTCAGGTGAAGGGTGTTACAGCAAGAAGTAAGGGCGAGCAAGTTGAGATTAGAGCAGATATTGTTGTTGGGGCAGACGGTGCCAATAGCATCATAGCTAGGTTGACGGGCCTAAGGAAATTCTTCAAACTGAAGGATTTGGATTCGAGTGTTGGTTACGAAATGACAGGTGTTCAGATTGACGATCCAGATCTTATGGAGTTCTACATGGGAAGGAAGGTCGCGCCCAGAGGATATGTTTGGATTTTCCCGAAAGGAGATAGCAGAGCAAATGTGGGTATTGGTGTTGGGGGGGGATACGGAGAGAAAACTGCTTTAGAATATCTTCGGTCGTTCATCAAGGACCACGAGCTGGGAAAAGAGAAATTGGGGAAAGCAAAGATAATAGAGTTCCGCGTTGGGGCGATACCGGTGGGCGGGCCCAATGAGAAAAACATAGCCGACGGCGTGATGCTTGTGGGAGATGCTGCAGGACAGATCCATCCGATTACTGGTGGAGGCATTGGCTACGCTATAGTCTGCGGCAGTATTGCAGGAAAAGTAGCAGTAGAGTGTATATCTGACGCAGATACGAGTGGGACAGCATTAATGAAATATGAACGTTTGTGGCGGGAAAGATATGGAGAAGAGTTCGCAAGAATGCTCGAACTTAGAAGGCTTCTTGAAGAAACCGATGATGAGACTCTTGATAAATTGGGAGAGGTGCTCAGTGGTAAGAATATAGTAGATTTGACCGCGGGCAAGAAGATATCAATACTTTTTAGGGGAATAGCTAAGAGAAGCAGAAAACTCTTGAAGCTGCTTAATGCCTTCCGACGGCTAAGATTAATATCATGAAATGTCTCCTTCTTCAGTTGCTTAAGGAGCTCCTTCACAGACTGTGTGCGGGATTTAGGAGGGTTAGTAATTGGGGTTTGCAAGAATATTGGGTAGCAGCTTGATAATGATAATTCTGGCTAGTATTCTTGTGTATTTTGTTTTACCGCACGTCGTGCTGCAAGTGATCCAACAGAAGTATCCTACCGAGGGAGAAATTGGAGTGTTAGCAGCAATTGTGGATGTGGTACTCCTACCCCTTGAAACTCAGGTTCCGGTAAACCTGTCAATCATATTCTTCTCCGCATTTGTAAGTGGAGCAATAGCAAGAGGAAAAAACAGTATTGCGGTAGGCATCTCAGCAGGACTTATTTTGGCACTTTTCACCGTTTTCATCATAAGTCGTTACATGCCGACAGTTTGGTCTTCATTAACCTCAAAAGGCGTTTGGGATCCGATTCTCATTTACCTCGGGAGAGGGTTGGTATTTGCAGGCATAACGACCATCACAAGCATAATTGGGGGAATCATGACTAGGAAGAAGAGCCTGACCATCATTTATCCTTCAGGTGAGGAGGAACCGCCCAAGATTGGAGTGATATGTCCGCACTGCGGATCAGAATACGCTTCTAACCCCTTATACTGCGGACAATGTGGAAGGAGAATCGAGGAATAATCTTAATGCAACTGACGATATGGACTTTTCCTATGCGAGATTTGAGAATTGTCGATTTCTCTATTATGTAACATCCATAGATTGTTCTGTGTTTTAGTGCGCTTTACTCAACATTCGTTTCGGATACATTAAAAATCATGTGTTCTTTTTGCGATTATTAGAAAAATTTATAAGTTAGAAGAGACTATAACTAAATATGGCGGAGCCAGCGGAGTGTGCTGATTTTATATAAAAGGCTCTCCCTCTTCCCTCCTCACCCTCCTCGCCCTCCTCCCCCCAAAAAGGCTGGCGATGACGCCCCCCGCCCTTAATACGCGGAAGACACTAGTCCGTATCATCATTTTTTCAAGAAGCACAAAGAAAATAAAGAAGAAAAGCTAGCCCAAGTATGTTGGTTTGAGTTTGACTGCGCGTCCTGTGAGAGCTGCCTGTATGTCTTCGTACTGTTTTGTTAACTCTGGTGAAAGACTCGGACTCATCTTCTGCAGTGCAGCGTTGAAGTGCTTCATTTGAACCTTTGAAACCTGCTCGGTCTCCCGCAAGGCCATCATGCCGGCTTCCCTGGCCAGGTTATCAATATCCGCACCTGAAAACCCCTTGGTTTGATCGGCCAGTTTCTCTAGGTCCACGTCTTTGGCCAATGGCATTTTCGCCGTATGGACCTCAAAAATCCTTAGTCTTGCATCTTTATCCGGAGCTGGTACTAAGATTATCCTATCGAATCTCCCGGGTCTCAGCAAAGCAGGGTCAAGTATGTCCGGTCTATTCGTTGAAGCGATAACCACAACACCTTTCAGATCCTGAAGCCCGTCCATTTCGGCCAATAGTTGGTTAACTACACTTTCATAAACACGAGTGGATTCAGAAACGCCCCGCCTGGGCGCCAGAGCGTCCAATTCATCGAAGTACACTATTGAAGGTGCTGCAGTCCTCGCCTTCCTGAATATCTCTCTGATTGCTTTCTCAGATTCACCTACCCACTTCGAGAATATCTCTGGGCCTCTTATTGAAATGAAGTTTGCTTCACTCTCAGTCGCAACTGCTTTGGCGAGTAATGTCTTGCCACAGCCGGGAGGGCCGAATAAGAGTATTCCCCTTGGGGGCCGTATACCGACTTTTACAAACTTATCTGGATATTTCAGTGGCCATTCTACCGCTTCTTTAAGCTCGCTCTTCACATCCTCCAATCCACCAATTTCGTCCCATTTCACATCAGGGATTTCCAACATGACTTCACGCATAGCCGTAGGCTCAATCATTTTCAAAGATTCTTCGAAATCGTGGCGTGTGACATATAACTTCTCTATTATTTCTGCAGGTATCATAGGTGCATCTAGGTTCAACTCTGGAAGGATCCCCCGAAGCGCGTTTATTGCGGATTCTCTACAAAGAGCTGCAAGATCTGCCCCAACATACCCGTGGGTTCGGCGAGCCAAATCGTCTAGATCCACATCATCACTGAGGGGCATCCCTCGAGTGTGGACCTGAAGAACTTCTTTTCGCCCATTCTTATCAGGAACACCTATTTCGATTTCTCTGTCAAAACGTCCGGGCCTTCTTAAGGCAGGATCTAGCGCATTTACACGATTGGTCGCGCCAATTACAATGATCTTTCCTCGTTCTTTGAGACCATCCATTAAAGCAAGTAATTGAGCCACAACTCTTCGCTCAACTTCGCCGGTAACTTCTTCTCTCTTGGGAGCAATGCTATCTATTTCATCGATGAATATAATGCTTGGTGCATTCTTTTCGGCATCTCGGAACACCTCTCGAAGTCTCTGCTCAGATTCACCATAGAATTTGCTCATTATTTCAGGACCATTGATTGCAACGAAATTTGCATCAGATTCATTGGCCACAGCCTTGGCCAGCAGTGTTTTACCCGTCCCAGGCGGACCATGGAGCAAAACTCCTTTTGGTGGATCAATACCAAGTCGCCTGAATAGCTCCGGGTGCTTAAGAGGCAGTTCCACCATTTCCCTAATCCTTTGAATGGCGTCATCTAGTCCGCCCACATCTTCATAGGTTATCAATGGAACGGTGGGCTTCATAGGCTTCTCCAGAACAAGTATTTCAGTATTAGGCGTTATCTGTACAATGCCTAAAGGCTGAGTTTGAGCGACCACAAGACGGATTTCACCAAGAGCAAAGGGAACTCTGGTACCGAAAAAGCCCGTGAGAATTGAGGCCTCGGCTCTTGAAGGCGCGGTTGGGCCAGTTACACTAATCACATCACCGCGAACCACTGGGCGGTTTATTAGGTTTTGCCTAAGAACACGTCCATCAACAACCAATTTGCCATCCTGTGTTGGCGCAAGAACTACTTTCTTCGCTTTTTCTGGTTTTAATCTTTGAACTTTGACATATTCGCCAATGCCAACGCCTGAATTTGTTCTAAGAAGTCCGTCCATCCTAATGAAAGCAGTTCCTGAATCCTCAAGACGACCTCTCACAACTACTGCTCCCGTCTTCTTCTTATGTCCTTCGATCTCGACAATATCTCCAGACGATATTCCTAGATCTTCCATGATTTTGGAATCAATTCGTATGATGCCTCTCCCAGCGTATCTTTTATCGATGTCTGAGACTCTCAGTTTAACTTGCTTTGGCATTTTCATCCCTCCATTTTGATGAGCGTTATTGTTTTATCAATTTTCTCGTCTCTTTAGAGATCCTCCATTATACGTTTCAAGGATTTGAAATTCTTTTCTACTATCCTAAAAATCTTTTCAAATATGCCTGTCCAGCTCTCAGTCATTGCCTTTACTAGTAGCTCACCGGTATTTGTTACTTCATAAATCTTTCTCTCGGGTCCTTTTTCTCCTTCCGGGACTCCTGTTGTTGTTTCTTCTATCCATCCATCCCCTTCCAGTCTTTTTAGCAGAGGATATATTGTTCCTGGCTTAATATTGATGAGACCTCTAGACCAATCCAAGAGAATCTTGCACAGCTTTGCACCATACATAGGTTCCTCATTTAGGAGCGTAAGGACCCAAAATTCAAGAGTGCCTCTTCGCATTTCCTTTAACCATTTGTCTAATTTCTTCTCTACTAAGTCCGTCGTCACTTAGAATCACCGAGTTTGTGATTGGGCAATATATGGTGTAACAATATATAGTATCACAATACATATAAACAACGCCTATTTAAACTTGATGGTTTTCGCTCCTGTGGTCTCTTCCAGGCTCCCCGATCTATAACCCTCCATATCAAGGACAACATAACGATATCCTAGACTCTTCAACCTTCTGGTAATGTTACTCATTGAATTCAGATTGAGCATTTTATTTAGCTCGTCAAGAGCTACTTCAATTCTCGCGATATTGCCGTGGTCTCGGACTCTAAGTTGTTTAATCCCTGTAAGCCCACGAATCCTTTGCTCTGCCTTTCCTACTCGAATAAGTCTTTCCTTCGTAATCTTCTGATCGTGTGATATTCTCGAAGAAAGACAAGCCATTTGGGGCTTATCTGCAACATCAGGAACAAGTATCTTTGCGATCTCCCTGACTTCTTTCTTGGAGAGACCTACGTCCGCCAATGGAGTGAAGATACCGTCTTCGCTCAGTGCACGGCTTCCCGGACGATATCGCCTCAAATCGTCGGCATTCAGACCATCTACGATGGCTGCTTTATTCTCCTTCTCTGCAATCTTCTGAAGTTTTGATATCAACTCCTTCTTGCAATAGTAGCATCGCATGGGGGAGTTCATAACAAAGTCCTTGTTTTTCAACTCATTAGTTCTTATTACTAGATGCTTAATCCCGATGTCCTTGGCGACGCGTTTTGCATTTTCGAGCTCCTCTGGCGGTAAGTTAGCTGAATTCGCTGTGACTGCCAGCACTCTTCCATCCAACGCGATTTTGGCTGCTGCAGCCAAGACTGAGCTATCAACCCCCCCAGAAAACGCAACCAGAGCACTTCCCATTCTTCGCAATTCATCCAAAAGTTGAGCGAATTTGCCTTTCAAAGCTCCTTTGAGTTGAACGGAGATACTCTCCCTACATGAAGTATTCAATTGGAAATCCCTCAATAACGCTGAAAATTGAACTCCACAAAACATATAAATATTGTTGATTTTTCTACTGGATACCGTAGCGTATTATGCCGGGATAGCCAAGCAGTTAGGCAGCGGACTGCAGATCCGCGTACCTGGGTGCAAATCCCAGTCCCGGCTCCAGTTTTTGCCTTCTATCGCAGGCTTTCAGCGTATAATACAATGAATTTGTGACAAGGGGGGATTCCATATCCAGCAACTAAAGAGATTTTCGGATCAACCTTACAGACGAAACAAATCTTTTATCAAACTGAATACGAACTGATGGATCTTTTGCGTGTGCACTCCTCACAGACATTTGCCGCACTTACCATACAGGAAGAAAACCAGGAAGTTCTCTTTCACGAAAGCGAGTTTGTGTGATTTGAGAAAGCAGGATTCTGTCTTCAGAACGCGCCTTTTAGACAGGAGGTTATTTGACGAATTTGCTACCGGAAGCCCGCAATATACATCCATAGGGCAGGGAGCAAAGAAGTCTCGCAGTTTCTTTTGGATAAATGAATTTCCCGTCCTCATCGATATATCTCATAAACACACTTAGCGCTTTGGTGAGTAGTTTACACGCTCCATCAAAATCTCCTTCTTTGCAGAGCGTCAGACCTTCTTCTGTCATTCTTCTGGCTTCAACTACCTCTTCTGGATCTGACATGCTAAAGCCCACCCCCGAACAGATCAATCACTTGGATAGATCATAGTTTCTATGCCTCGACCAAGAAGCGTAAGATAGAGCATAGAACGTGAGACTATGACATTTCAACATTGATTTTCGGCCCCTTCACTTCTTTCTTATGTAATAGCGAGTGAAATCTCCTTCATCCACAACCCTTAGGAGCTCATGGCCAGTACGATTTGACCACCTGGGAAAATCCTCCTTTGCACCGGAATCATTCGATAATACCTCCAAGATATCTCCGGAATCTAGCTCATCCATGGCTTTCTTGGCTTTAATTATGGGCAAAGGACATTTTAGGCCCCTAGTATCTATTGTCTTTGTGGAATCCAGCTTGTCGCTCACCGCTCCACCCTCCTTATCGCTTCTCGGACTGCAAGAGTCCCGTCCACCAACAGCTTTCTGGAAAACCCAACCATATTTGGTCAAAATCTGTCAAAGATATTTAAATTTTGCCATAAAAAAACTTAAATAATCCTTTCAATTTGACATACGAAACTGATCCGTAAGCGAGGGATGTCTATGGGGAAAATCGGCTTCGTGTTAACTTTGGGTCCATATACCCACCAAAACACGGATACAACCCTCAGAATGGTAAATGCAGCATTAGAGGAAGGGCATGAAGTGGTCGGAGTATATCTGTATGTAGACGGTGTTTATAATGTCTCAAACAGAATAGATCCGAAATCTGAGGAGGAACGAAATATCGCTCGAATGTTCGAACGGTTGGCTACTCGGGGGGTTCCTGTAAAGGTCTGTCCAGTATGCGGTCATTATAGAGGCATAAATGACGAGAAGATTATGGTAAAGGGTGTTGAATTCGATGGGCTTGGCGCACTTGCCGAAATATTTGAAGCTGCGGATAAAGTGGTTGCATTAACGTAGAAGAGGAATAAATATGAACAAGGTCTTGGTTGTTTTTAGGCAGGGTCCCTATGGAAGTGTTTACCCCATAGAGGCTGCGAGAGTGATTCAAGGATTATTTGTAATGGACTTGAAGGTCATGGCAGTCTTCATCGATGATGGAGTATACTCACTTACCAAGAATCATAATACTGAAGGAATAAATATGCAGCCGGTCAAGTTGGCAATTGAGAATATGATAGCAATAGATGTGCCTTTGTACGTAATAAGAGAGTCTCTAGAGGAGAGGGGCTTAGCAAGTGAAGATTTGGATTTTGAGCCTGAAATTGTCGATCTGGAGACCTTCTCAGAGCTAATACTTGATGCAGATTCAACCATATCCTTTTAGCGAGGCGAGACTATGGTTTCAGTATTATATTTGCTATTTAAGTCACCCTACAAGAACTTCAACGGAATGGACGCTCTGATGAGAGTTGTCAAATCACAATCAGTCAAAAGCAAAGTAGGAGTAGCCCTGCTTCAGGACGCCGTTGTTTCCTTGAGGGGGGTTTTAAGTGAGAAAATCGTAGAACTGGCGAAGGAGGGCATTCATGTTATCGCCCTATCAGAGGATCTTAAGGCAAGGGGGATAGGTTCTACTGTCGACGGGGTTCAACAAGTCAGTTACAGAGAAATAATTAACATAATTATGAACGATTACGATAAAGTTGTGTCTTGGGGATAAGTGAACAACACTGAGTTGTTCGGCGTATCAACGGCCTGAAGTTTTCGGTTCTGGCAAGAATCAGAATTAGCTTCCACATTAGAAACGAGCCAGGGTATTTGGAACGATCCTCAGGACCAAGATTAGGGGCTCTTATCGAATTCTGGAATCAAACGAGTTTTCGGCAGGTCCGTAAGGTTCTTTGGAATGACTTGCGTAATTTTTTTAATATTGCGTTGGATAATATACCTTAGGTGATTATATGTCGGAGAACCCAAAGTCCAGTCCCGCGAAATCGAGAAGAAAGACCAGAGGAGCAGGACCTAGACAGCCAATTCATCAAGAATCAGAATCAATCGAGAAACAACCCGAGCGCGTAGAAGAAAAAACATCCACGGAAAAATCGGATCAGATAGAGAAGCCAACTCCTGGGGAGGAATCCTCGGAGGAGAGGTTAAATGGTGATGCGCGAATTGGAGAAATCATTGAAACATGTCCTGAGGCAGAACGTATTTTAGAAAAACATTTTAGGGCGTGCGCAAAATGTCCAGCAATTGCGGCAGAAACCATCAGTTTTCAGGTATCAATTCACGGCGCAGATCTCAAATCAGTCCTTGACGAACTTGACAAACTGTGCCGGTAATCGCCAAAATCCTACTTCTGAGTCTTTTGGGCAATTGTCTTAAAGGGACGTTTAGGCCCAGGGCTCGCGTAGAAAAGCAACATTTATTAATATAACAATGTTATAGTCTGAGTAGTGGTTTAGTTTCTTCTATTCAGATTACTGATTAGACTGAAAGGTCGGTACTTATGGGAAGAGGTTCGAAGTCATCAGAAAAAGAGAGGAAATCTCTGCAAATTGGGGGTATGCATTGCGCAACATGCGTATTGACTGTAGAGAAGGCTCTGAAGAAACTGGACGGGGTCTACAATGCTACAGTCAATCTTGCCACTGGAAAGGCGTTGGTAGACTATGATCCGAACAAGGTGTCTGATCCGAAATTCGAAGAAGCGGTACACGATGCCGGATATGAAGTTGTAACAGAGCCAGACAGTGAACAAGTCTCAAGAAGGAAAGAAGTTCGAATGCAAAAACGACTCTTCATTTTCAGTCTCGTTTTGAGCATACCTATAGTCCTATACAGCTACAGCGATATTCTACCGTTCATTCTCCCCGAGATTATTCCACGGGCAATACTGTTGTTTATCTTGACCACACCCGTTCAATTCATAGGTGGATATCAATTCTACAAGGGAGCATATTCTGCACTGATGAACAGAACTGCAAACATGGATGTATTGGTTGTCCTAGGCACTTCAGCTGCCTATTTTTACAGCATTGCTGCCACTTTCTTTATTAAAGGACCTTTGTTTTACGAAACATCAGCTTTGTTAATACTATTCATTACACTTGGAAGGATGCTTGAAACAATCACAAAGGGCAAGACTTCTGAGGCTATTAGAAGCCTAATGAGACTGAGACCGAAAACTGCAAAGATCATAAAAAACGGCGAGGAAACGACTGTTTTGATAGATGATGTTCAAGTTAAGGACATACTTGTTGTCAGACCCGGAGAAAGAATCCCAGTCGATGGTGAAGTTTTGGACGGGCATTCATCTGTAGATGAGTCCATGATAACCGGGGAATCTATGCCTGTCGAAAAGAAAAAGGGGGACACAGTAATAGGAGCAACGTTGAATACTTCTGGTATGTTAAAAATCAACGCAACCAAAGTCGGGAAAGATACCTTGCTAGCCCAGATAATAAAACTAGTTGAGGAAACCCAGGCATCAAAACCCCCGATACAAAGATTTGCAGATAGAGTTGCGGCTCGTTTTGTGCCTGCAGTCGTAGTCTCGGCCCTAATTACATTCCTTACTTGGACACTAATCGGCATGGAGTTTTTGTTCTCTTTCATAGTCACGATTTCAGTTCTAGTTATTGCTTGCCCGTGCGCCTTGGGTCTGGCCACACCTGCAGCAGTAACGGTCGGCACAGGAAAAGGGGCAGAAAATGGGATACTAATAAAAAGCGGAGAAGCTTTGGAAACTGCCCGCAATCTTACTACCATTGTGTTTGATAAGACGGGTACTCTAACTGTTGGCAAACCTCACGTTACCGATATAGTTCCGATTGAGGATGGTGCAACAAATTCAACCGAGAGAGATGTGATAAGAACTGCCGCAATTTGCGAAAAATTCTCAAATCATCCTTTATCTCTTGCTATAACGGAAAAGGCAAAAGAGATGGGAATAGATATTCCGGATCCGTCGGAATTCAACTATGTTGCCGGACAGGGGAACGTAGCAAGATTTGACGATAGAAAGATACTGAGCGGTAATAAGAAACTGCTTGCCGGTAGCAAAATAGTCCTTAACGGAGAAGACGAGAGGCTTATGAAAAAGCTAGAATCCCAAGGCAAAACGGTAACACTGGTTGCGGAAAACAGCCTGCTAATAGGATTAGTAGCTATGGCAGACACTCTGAAGGAGCATGCGAAAGACGCAGTGGGTTCACTCAAGAAAATGGGATTAAAAGCAGCTATATTGACAGGAGATAACGAGAGAACAGGCAAAGCTATCGCCCAAGAACTTGGGATCGATCATGTTTTGGCTGAAATTCGTCCAGAGGACAAAGCAAAGGAGATAAGAAAGCTGCAAGATATGGGAGAGACGGTAGCCATGGTTGGAGATGGAATAAATGATGCCCCGGCCTTAGCCCAAGCCGACATTGGCATCGCCATAGGAAGTGGAACTGATGTCGCCATTGAAACCGGGGAAATAGTGTTAATCAAAGGGGATCTGAGAGACGTGCCAGCAGCCATTCTTTTAAGCAAGCAGACTGTAAGAAAAGTCAAGCAAAACCTGTTCTGGGCGCTGGCTTACAACGTAGCTGCCATACCGATAGCAGCTGGTCTTTTGTTCCCCATAATCGGGCTTCTCCTAAGACCAGAAATAGCTGCATTTGCTATGTCCATGAGTTCGGTGACCGTTGTTACAAACTCCCTGTTGCTAAAAAGATATAATCCGAAAATACAAGACTGAAATCATCAGAATTCTATTATCTCAGCGGTTTCAATCGAATCACTGATCAGACTTCCCAATTCAGCTTCCCTCTCGACATCAAGGATATCGTTCAGATTAGCCGATGTAAGAGGATATTTGGGAACTGCTGTGCAACACGAAGCAGGTCGAATTGACAGCTCATAAGTATTTATCCTTTTTGCAATCTGTTCAATCTCAATCTTGTCTAGTCCTATTAAGGGCCGGAAAATGGGTAGTTTCATGCCATAAGTTTCGACAAAAAGGTTTCTCAGGGTTTGACTTGCCTTCTGACCTAGGCTTTCTCCTGTGACAATGGCCTCGGCTCCCTCTTTTTCTGCTATTTGCTCAGCCAGACGGTACATTGACCTACGGCATAGAATGCACAGCATTTTTTGAGGGGCTCTTTCTGTGAATGCCTTCAATATTCTTCCTTGAGGAACAATATACATCCTGATTCTATATCCCGAAGCGTACTCCTTTAGTTTATTCGCTACACTGATTACTCTTTTCTTTGGCGACTCATCAACATACGGATGACTGTGGAAAAAAACATATACTGGAAGACTGCCTCGTTTCATAATAAGATAGCTTGCAACGGGCGAATCTATGCCACCGGAGAGCATGCAGACAACTTTTCCTTGGGTATTCAGGGGAAGACCGCGAAGGCCAGCCATTATTTCATGATAAATATAAGCCTTATCTTCTCTAATTTCAGCGTAAATGGTATTTTCCGGTTTGTTGAGATTCACAACTATCTCGTGATCAAATGCTTTCAGAATAGCTTCGCCTGCAACCGTCTCCACATCTTTGCTTGTGTATGGATGGGCTCCTGCTCTTCTGGCTCTTACTGCAAAAGTCTGGCCAGGGACGAATATGGTCTTGGCGTACTCAACAAGCCCCCTAACTACTTCACTGAGCCCGACACTGGAAAGCACGGCAGCAGGAGAGAAAGACATTATGCCAAAAATCTTTCCGAGTGAAGAGCAGAGCCTACCAGCGCTTGGAGAGTCTACAAATATCCGTCCTCTTTCTTTTCGAATACTGTAAGCATTCTTTTTTTCCTTTAGGGCCGCACGGATACCCTTGATCAGAATCTTTTCAAATCTCTTGCGAGTACTGTCAGATTTTATTCCCATTTCCCCGTATCTTATGATTATTGTATCATAAGCGGACATTCTGCTTTCCTCATATCAAGAGTCTCTTTTTCTACTTTAACCAGTAGTAGATGAGGCTTGCTACCTAAAAAGCTTAAATATAGCAACACATTAAGAATTATAGCAGTGTTATATTATCATGATCCCGCCGGTGCTGAATTATGAGTCTTCCTTGTGAAAAAGTGGTAAGTGCGATTCTTCCTCTGATAAGGGCAGAGATAGCAAAAAGCCTAGTTACGGATTTCAAACTAACCCAAGTAGAAGCTGCAAGGATCCTGGGTCTAACTCAGGCCGCGGTAAGTCAATATGTCACATCAAAGAGGGGATATAAACTAAGAATTGCTAAATCATCTGCTGCGGCTCGATCCATCAAAAAAACCGCAAAGGAATTGTCAGAGGCAAGGCTCTCCGAAGAAGAGATCCAGGAGAGGCTTTGCGAGATCTGTCGTATGATAAGAAGAGACTCCAAAGGAATTCGGGCAAAGAAAGTGACAGATTGATCATTACTCTCTCAGCTGTCTTTCCCATAAATGATCATGCCAGTCTTATTATCGGGAGCGAGACCTGCTTTCCTTCGTAGCTCCTCTTTGAATGTTCTGGAACTAAGTACGGTTATGAATTTCTTTATCCAAGGTTTTTCCAGACTATTATTAAGGATGACAAAATCAAACTTCTCCTGAGCTATCGGAATGAAGTCAAGATCATGACTCCTGGCTGCGGCTTCTGTGCCTAGACCTGTATCGACTTTGTTATGCAGGACCGCAGCAGCAACAGCAGAATGGGTTTTTGCTTCCGTTTCAAAACCTTTAATTCTTTCGGATATCGGTTTGAAGGTTTGATGATTACCTTTGCGAAGTCCGTTGAGCGCCTTCTCCAGTAAAAGTCTCGTACCAGAACCTTGAATTCTATTGATGAAAACCACATCATCACGCAGTAAATCATCAAGACCGCGAATTTGCTTGGGATTTCCCTTTGGTACAATCAATCCTTGTTTTCGGTTATATCCACGAACGATGACAACTTTGCCTGTTAATCCATATTTGCCAACAAAAGGTATATTATACTCTCCGGTTTCAGCATCAAGGAGGTGAATTCCAGCAATATCAGCTTCCTCTCTCTTAAGGGCCCTTAATCCTCCAATCGATCCTGCATTTATTGTTTTTGCATGGAATCCGCCGTGACGATCAAACAGCAGAGAGAGAATCAAATCAACGCCTGCACAATGACTGCCAATAATAATAATGTCAGCCGGTTTCAGCTCATCTCCAAACAGACTGACCTCAACTGGGTCTTGTGGGAAGAGGAGTTCTTTATTCTCCGGTATTTGTATGAAGCCGTCAGCTTCTGCTAGCGTAGTGATAGCGCCGGATCCTTTCAGCGAAGGATAAACCACATATCCCTCCCTTGTCTCAACGATATTTACGGGTAGAAATTGCCTTCTTCCCGAAACGGAGTGGATTTTTGTGGCGAGTCTGGCAGATATCTTAGCTGTTGGCTTATCGATAATTCCCGCAAGACTGTGTATTGCCGGACGGACAAATATATTAAACAGGGTTAAGGCAGAGGTGGGGTATCCCGGAAGCCCAAAAACAGGTTTGTCATCCACAACTCCGATAATGGTGGGCTTACCCGGTTTCACAGCAATCCCATGAATGAGAATTCCCGGTTTTCCAAGTTCATCGATTATATTGTATAACATATCCCCCATACCGGCGGATGTACTACCGCTTGTTAGAACCATATCTGCCTTGGCAAGTCCTTGACCAAGCTTCTCCTTCAATTCTTCTTCGTTATCTCGGCTTATTCCCAGAAGAATTGGAAGGCCGCCACTTTCCTCCACGGCTGCAGCCATTGAATATGAATTAACATCGAATACTTTTCCGTAATCAAGAGATTCACCAGGCGGCATGATTTCGCTGCCTGTAGAGAGAATGGCCACTCTTGGCTTGCGAAAAACCTCAACTTCGGTCATTCCCACCGCCGCCAAAACACCAATTTCTCTAGAAGTTAAGACTTGTCCTTTCCTTAGAATTAGTTCTCCCGTCATGATATCGGAGCCTGCTGCCGTTATGTTCTCCATAGGCCGAATCGACTTGTAGATGTCTACAGTCCCCTGAGTCTGAGATGTGTATTCAACCATCACTACAGCAGTGGCACCTTTAGGCAGTGGTGCACCAGTTGAAATCTCGAAGGCCTCACCACTTCTAATCTCGGATTCAGGCACTTCTCCTGCTTCCACCCTGCCTACAACTTTGAGCCTCCTTGGCTCTGTTTCTTCGGCTCCAAATGAATCATCAGCCAAAATAGCGAATCCGTCCATACTAGCCCGGTCAAATCCCGGAACATCGACCGATGAGACAATATTCTCCGCAAGAACCCTCTTGAACGCGGCAACTAAGGATACCCTCTCAACGGTAGGAACCAGTCTGAGGTGTTTCTTCAATATCTTGCGAGCTTGCTCCAAAGTAACTAGGTCCTTGAAAATCTTTCGTTTCTTCAAATGCCCTCACCTTCGATTTGCTCTCGAATCAGAAGAACCTCCACCTCTTCGCCTTCTTCAATTCCTTCCTTATTCTCAGGTATGATGACAATGCCGTTTGCCTTCACCATGCTTGAGAGTATGGCCGACCCAGCCACTCTAACGGGTTCAACAAGATATTCTCCCTTCACACGTTTAACAAGGACTCTAGCAAAGTCTCGTCTACCGACGTTCGAGGGTATGCGTCTGGTGATCCTCCCTTTAACTAGCGGTAATATCTGGCCGGGAGTCTGACCAGATATTCTTTGAATTACTTTGTGACCAAAGACATATACGCTGATCATTGCAGCTACGGGATTTCCAGGAACCAGGATTACCGGTTTATTCTTGACTAGTGCCAGCCCAGTAGGTTTGCCAGGTCGCATAGATATGCCGTGAACGACTAATTCCCCCACGGAGGCTACTACTTCGGGAGCCAAATCTTTTTTGCCCACTGATGTTCCACCCATAAGAATTACCATATCCGCTTTGATTGTTCCTTCCAGCAGTTTGGCTTTTATTTTGACGGCGTCATCTTGAACGATTCCTAAATTCACCGGAACCCCGAGCATTTCCCTTACGAGGGCTGAAATCGTGGGCGCGTTTGTGTTAACGATCTTTCCAGGAGAAGGGACATCTTCTGGTTCTATCAATTCATCCCCTATGGAGACTATTGCAATACGAGGCTTTCTGAAAACCTTGATCGAATGGACGTTGATAGCATACAGTATACCTATGTCTTGAGGTTTTAGTATTGTACCTCGCTTCAAAACCAAATGGCCTTTTCGAACATCTTCTCCTGCCAACGAAACGTTCTCTTTTGGTACTGACGGTCTATAAATCTCAATATTGGTTTCATCCAATTTGTTTATATATTCAAGCATAACTACTGCATCCGCCCCAGGAGGCAACTGTCCTCCGGTCATTATCAGTATGGCTTGGTTCTCTTTTACACCAGTGTCAGGGATTTGTCCCGCAGTTATTGAGTCGACGACGGAGAAGGTTAGAGGGTTGGTCTCCGATGCTCCAAACGTATCTTTTGCTCTAACGGCGTAACCATCCATAGCAGATCTATTGAAACTAGGAACATCTGACGCTGATTGAATATCCTCAGCTAGGATACGATTTAGTCCATCAATTGCTTTGATTTCTTCAGTTTCACAGAGGAACTCAATTAAGGGAAGAAAGGTTTCTAGAGCGATCTTGACATCCGTTGTTTTGTCAAAACCCCTCATCTGAACGTCCTTCATATGGCATCTCCTACCAAAGATAATAAATATTCGAAGAAGGAGAATAAAAATCTTAATTCGAATTCCTGAGACACTCAGGAAGTCCTTAAGAACACAATATCTGTATCTAAAACTAGGAGAGGAGCATTCATGGATAGAAGTTTCTACACATCGCCTCACAACACGTTCATGGGAAGTTCAAGCTCATTTGATAAGGCCCGATATGTGGTGATCGGAGTTCCATTTGACGGAACAAGTACCTACAGACCCGGTTCACGATTTGGTCCAAGAGCAGTAAGAGAAGCCTCCAATAACATCGAAGGATTTAGCTTACGAGCCAAGAGAGGATTGGCCAGCTATGAAATACACGATATGGGCGATGTCGACGTAATCCATGGCAACACGAAAGAAACACTTGAGCGTGTTGAGAAGGTTGTCAAGGAAGTTCTAGAAGCATGCAAAACACCAATATTGATTGGTGGAGAGCATACTCTGAGCTACGGAGTAATGAAGGCATTAAGGGATAATGTTGCATTGATTCATTTTGATGCACACATGGATTTTAAGGACTCTTACATGGGTCAAAAGCTCTCCCATTCAACAGTCATGCGAAGAATATCCGAAATAGCAGGTATTGGAGCGATTATTCAGCTTGGAATTAGAAGTGGCTCCAAGGAAGAATATGAATTTGCCAGAGGAAAGATGATTCAATATTCCTCTCATGATATTCAAGAAAAAGGCGTTCATAATGTAATCAATTTAGTAAAGAGAACGTTAAAAGATTTTGACGGAGCCTACTTGACAATTGACATGGATGTTCTGGATCCTGCTTATGCCCCAGGTGTCGGGAATCCAGAGCCCGGAGGATTGAGCTTCTCCACTTTGCTGGAACTTGCCTTGGGTATCTCTGAGACCTCCAAAAGAGTGGTTGGCCTAGATGTTGTTGAGATTGCTCCAGAATATGATAATGGAGTTACTGCGGTTTGCGCCGCAAAGATAATCTTTGAGCTTCTCTGTACGCTATCTCTGAGATCAAGGTAAAGGTGCTCCCTGGAGGTATACAAACGCCACGACGACACTGCCGAATTTGTCCTTAGGAACTTCCATCTGCTCAGCACGAGTATGAATCTCTAGAAGCTTCATGTTTCTTATGCTGGCCATCTCCTTGAGCTTCTTCTCAAGTTCTGCTTTAATTAGGTCGGGATCCCTAGAACCTGTCTCCTCTTTCACAACGATTCCAAGACGCTTGCCGGTACTCAATATTCCCCAGGCCCAGCCTATGCCCGCTCCAATAGCTTCCTCAGATTTTCCGTCCTTCCGAGCGATTATAGCAAAAACGACAATCCCGGCAGGTATTTCTATCAATCTGTGTACCTGTTTGGCGTCCGGCGGAATGATTGAGGACACCTCAACCAGATTGTACTGGCCTATACCGGCATTAAGCAGAGCCTCATCAAAGGCGTTGGTAATGGACGTGCTACTTGAGGCCTTTCCGCTGGTAACAAAAAACCTCTTTGGTAAAAGGACTGAAGTCTCAGACATTCCAAAATCCTCCCAGCAAATCAGACTGAAAGTAGACTTGGCTTTTATCTTTTTTAAGATTTATCTAGTTTTGGATAATCTTCTTCATCAGGCATAGATTTAAATATGTGATATCTATCAGCATAATTTTGGTGAATTCAGCGATTCTTGCTGATGAATGATTCACCAAAAAATCTGAGGGGAAAACGGGATGGAATTCTGTCCGGAATGTGGAGCTCTCCTCGTGCCCAAAAAGAAGGGGGAAAAAACCCTCCTTGCTTGTCGAAAATGTGGTTTTACAAAGGAAGTCCACGATAAGCTTCTGGATTATAGGATTGTTTACCGAATTCCTCACTCTGAGAAGGAACGTCTGGCAATCGTTGAAGGGCCCTTAAGACAGAAGGTAAGTAAAGAAGAGAGAGAGGCCTTTGAGGACTTCTATGGAACTGGAGAGACCGAAGAGAGCGATACGGAAACGGAAGGAGAAGACTAGTTTCATCTTTCACAGACTAACGCTTATATTCTTGGAAGTCTATTTTCTATCTGGTTTAAGATGTTTTATTTAGTAAAGGAGGAGGCTTCCTTTTGGAAGATAAGATTACAGCTTTCATAAGCATTACAACAGAGCACACAACCCCGGAGAGTATCAGGGATCAACTGCTGAAGGTTGCAAGAATCGAGTGGCTGTACTTTGTCACCGGGGATTATGACTACATTATGAAGATTGCGTGCAAAGATATGGATGAGTTAAAAACCGCTGTGGTTGAGATTCGGAAGATTAAAGGTGTCAAAATATCAAACACCTCGATTATTCTAAGGAAACTAACTGACTAGATTCCCAAAAGAAAGGATAACGATAGCGGGGCTAGAAACAGGAAGACATATACTCTGCAGGATGGGAGATCTGCCGAGTCGCAGTGTTTCTTTCATATTTACCTTTTAGAAGGATCTGATCTGAGGTAATACATGCAAAAAAAAAGAGGGTTACGCAAGGTCTCTCAGCTTGATCTCTCTTGAAGATGCCATCCACATAGGACCAAAGATTTTGTGAAACAGCTCTACGTATCCAGGATGTTCAGATATTGTGGCAACGATTCTTTGAGGTTCACCTACCGCGGGGGCAAGCATTACCTCCTCAGCATCTCTTGCACATCCGAAAGAATCGCGAGCGGGGCGATCCCACACACGTATATTGCCTTTCTCCAGCAATCGCTTAATCTTCGGCACATCCTTAGTCATGTCGATTCCAGTAACCACGTGGACTCTGATTTGGGGCCGTGTTGCTAGCAGGTTCTCGATGGGTACATCTGCCAATTCTGGGATAACGATTGTTATTGTGGATTTTGTCCTCAGCAGCATATCGGTGATATGAACGAGTATGGCCGTCTTAGTTACCAAATGCCAGGATTCTTGAGCTTCGGATAGGGCGGTTCTGGACACTTCATTCCATGCAGCCATCAGCATTTCTTCATTGTTTTTGGCATCAGCACCAATTAGATTCATGCTTTCACCAGCTTTTCTGTTAATATCATTGCTGGTTGATTTAATTACATCTATAACGGAGTCAACGTTTCCTACTAACTTGGATTTAAGTTCCTTACTGTTATCAATGTACTGTGACTCGTGGGAGGCCAACATATCGGCGTTATTACTTATGAGCCTCTCTACGCTTTCTGTAAGTTTTTCTCCCAGACTGCTGTTCACCTCTTTGGCAAATGCTGCAAAGCTCTTTGCATGCTCACTTCCAAGGGTTTTGACATCTGATTTCATTGTCTCGGTTAGTTCTCTAAATCCCTCTGAAAATGCCTTAGACGACCCTTCTACAGAGGTCTTGCTATTACTATTGTCAGCAGTGTATTTCTGAATAGCTGCCGAGGTTTTCTCTTCAATCCTGCCTTTTGATTCTTCTATTGCCGAAGATATCTGTTCAGCATCTGTGTTCAGCTTTGAGCTCACGTCATTCTCCAAGTTCAGTAGAGCTGATTCAAACTCTGATAAGGTATCTTTTATCGTACGTGCATATGCGGTCTGTAGTAGTTTAACAGCCGTCTTGAGTTTTTTATTCTGCCCGGTAATCGTTGCCGTAATAGCTTCCTTGCTCTGATCGCTGCTCTTCGCAAGTTCTTGAAGATAACTACTTGTGGCCGTGGTGAAATTCTCACTTGCCGCAGCTACTTCCTCCGAAATCTTGGTTTGGACCTTATCTAAGGTATCCACAGAGCTTTGCTGTATTTCTCCGATGCTGGTCTCGTACCAATCAGTATGCTTGTCCATTGCCGAAAGCACATCTTTCTTAAAATCTTCTGATAATTTGGAATACTGATCTAATTGGGATTGGAATGTTTCCGAAATCAGCTCAATTAGCTTTTCCTTTGTTTCTGAAAGGCTATTCTCAAAGGAACCCTTGTATTGAACTAGCACCTCAGAAAGAGTCTCCTTGAGGTTTGCTGTTTCGGTTCTTAATTCGTCGTGGCTTGCGGAGAGGGTCGTATTTATAGCATATTTCAAACTGTTTGCGCTCTCATCTACACTATTCTTCATTGAGTCGACAGTCTCAGAAAAATACTTACAGCGTTGGGATGACATATCTTGGTGTTTGGACGACCATTCAACAAAATCCTGGGAGATCTTGTCGAGAAAACCAGTCATATCGCTCTTCAGTTTCTCCCTGAAGTCTGTAACAGCAGTGTTCAGATTCTTCTGGAGGTCAGAGAATTGCTCTTTATGGTGATCAACGCTTGAGCTCAAAACGCCTTTGAGATATGTCAAGAGTTGGTCGGAAGTATCGTCGAATGAGCCTTTGCTCTCATCCAGAACACCTACCGTTTCGGCCTTCTGTGAAGTTATTTCTCTGGAAACATCTTCCAGATTTTTATCTAAATACGAGTCTAGCTCCTCTTTGAGACTAACAGCATCTGATTCGAATCTATCCAGCAGTGCGGACATTTCCCCTACAGCTGAATTTACGAAGGCATCTGTTTCAGTTTTATCACCTTTTACACGAGAGTCAATACCAGAAGACAGATGGGATTTGGATGACTCGAGGACCTCTTGGAGAGAAACTGTCGTGTCATCCTTTGTCTTCTGAATTTGCTCTTTGGCTTTGTTTACCTGTAGATTTACTGCATTTGAAAGGGATACCTTCCATTGTGAAACATCAGTTGTTAGCTTCTTCAGGAAGGATTTGATTACTGTATCTACATCATCCCTTATCCGAACAAGTCGACCTTGAAATGCTTGAAGTTGCTTGGCAAATCCCTCATATGGTGCTACGGCAGAAAATCGAGCAACCAAGCCGGGCGTCTCTTTTGCCATATGTCTTTCCTTCAGTTTTCCGAGAATCTCAATAGTCGTATCGTAGGGTATTTCAGTGTATAGAGAAACCTCGCTAGCGGTTAGTTGTCCTACTATAAGAAGATACACATACGTTTTGGCTTCTTCCTCTGACAGATTCAGCATATCCTTCAAAATTGCTTTTAGAGTAGGTTTTTCCAAAGTATATCACCTTTTAGAACCAGTAATTCCGGGGTAAAAGATCATTTTTAATATTCTTTTATTGATTTATATTAATTCCTATCACAACTGCAGTAAGGCAGGGGACATAGGGCTAGCTCTTGGGTTTGCTGAGATCTTTTGATTTGCCCTTAGTCTCTTTGCCCTTGGGCAACCTTTCTTCTTTTTCTTTGTCTTCGGTTCTTTTGCCCTCGGATTTCTTCTCTTCGGAGTCTTTCTCAAGTGTTTGGAAAGCTTCTTGGACTAATTCAAATATCTTGTTCAAAGTTCCCGTTTTTATGCCTTTTCCCAGTGGACTTTTCCCAGGAGGTTTAACATCAACTAATAGATACAGCTTTGTCCCATCCAAACGGTAAGTGACGTAGTCAGAGTACGGCTCTAGAGAAGTCATGTAATGTTTCAGTGAGTTCACAGTCTCTTTGGGTAGACTGGTACATTTGTCCTTAATCAGGAAGCTCAAGTACCAAAAGCCATACATCTCTTCGATAATGTCTACGTCCAAGTTGCTTATCTTGGCTAGATGACGTATTAGTAGCCTCAGTTTGCCTTCCGAATCCACGGGATCATTCAGTGGGTTTATCGTTGCAATTCCATTTTCAAGATCTAGATAAAGGAGCTTACCATCTACTGAGACAAACATCATTTTCTCCGATATATTTGGGGAATTCTCGTCATCACCTTCGTCCGGAGTTATAGTCATTTCCTGAAAGTTCCTCTTGAACTCGTCCTTTAGAACCTCAACTAACTCTTTAGGATTCTTGGGAACAAACAGAGGAAGGGAACGAGCTTTCGGAATAATCTCCAGAAACAACTTGAGAGGCATCTTTGCATCTCTTAATGAGAGATACTTGATTTTTCCGTGCAGGTAGCGTTTAATCAGACTCGTACGCTGCTGAAGGCAATACTGAGGAAGGTCATCTAATGACATACCAAGGTCGATCATCACATTGAGGAATGGACGAGAGGAGCCGCATATGGGTTTAAAGGCACACTTTATGCGGTCAGACTCACATTCAACACAGACTTCACAAATGTGTGAGAGCAGCTCTTCGACTAGAGAGAGTACACGCTCTCGGTTATCCTCTGATGAAATGAATCCTACCAGTTTTTCGCCGTATTTTTCTATGAAGTCTTTCTCTTTGATCATCCGATATTTCTCTATTGATATCCCCTCAGTATTCAGAGGCCCTACATACTAACAGAATAGACCTGAAACATCAACTATGAGCCGAAAATAGGGCAATCTCTCTTTATGGATTGGCTGGTGGCAGTTTGCCAGGATTAACTCGATCATTTCCGATCCTGATGTCTTTTATTCCAGCCCATTTATCTTGCGAAATGCAGTTTCCGAACTAGTGTCTGAGTTCGGGTCTGCGGGTACATGAAGATACCCACAGTTATATGTAGGCAATGCTTATTAAAAAGTATCGAAATTCACTCAGAATCTGAAGAGGCGGACTTCTCGAATGGTGAAGATGAAATTCTACGGTCACTCAGCGTTTAGGCTGACTGGCGAAAAAAGTATAGTTCTCGACCCAGGCATTGTTAAAGGGAAGGCATTAGTTCCTTATGAGGAAAAGACCGACGCAGTCTGTATCACGCACAGACATAAGGATCATTTTGGTAACGCTGTACAGATAGCAGAAAAGCACAAAGCCTACATAGTGGGAAATGAACAGACGATCGCTGTTGCATATAAGAAAGGAGTGACAGCGAAATCATTGAAATACCTACGAGACAGCAGAACTCTAGTATTCGATGGAGTCTCAATTACAGGATATTCCCTAAGGCACGGCTTTCCTCTTATGAGATTCATTGTAAAAGTCATGGGATTTGTGATAAGTATGGGGGGAGTGTCTCTTGCGCATTTGGGAGACACCGTTTGGTGTGAGAATTTGAGGAGAATCAATGCAGATATTCTGCTCATACCGATAGGTGGAATCGTTACATTCAACATCAGGGAAGCTGCAGAAGCTGTGAAGATAATTAGACCAAAATTAGTCGTGCCTATTCACGCCGAAACATCAATTTCCACTACAGATTTTCGCCTCTTTGAACAAATGATAAGAGAAAAAACCCAAGGAATATATGTAAAAGCCATGAAAATTGGCGAAACGGTGGACTTAGGAGACATCATAAGAAAAAAATGGTAGATTATGCGATCATATTTCAACAATTGTGACGCCTAAGAATGTTGTGGTTACCAAGTTCAGTATAAGAATTATCAGCAGGCACATAAATGATATCCATATAGCGTGCGAATGTGAGATATTTTGTCCCTTCTGGATCTCCACGATATATCGTACCGAATATATCAGCACAATAAATGCAATTATGGGTGCGAGTTGAGGTATGCTAAGCCTACTTGCTATGGTTGATAAAGCAGGAATAGCAAAAACTGCAATTACAGCAACAACCAGTAGACGAAGGAGAAATGGAGCATCGGTTGTTTTCCGTCCGGCCACCAATCTTACTGAAATATATAGAGCTGCCAGTACCACCGCGATAGCAACAATATACCATACAGCTGTATCAAGTGTTAATTGCATACTTCTTCCCCTCTTTTTGAATCAGGTATATACTGAGAGGTTTCAAATTAAGCTTTCCGTACGCAGGAATGTTAAAACTGTGGAGAGAGCTTTTTTCACGTAACTATTGCCTTCAGCAAATCTGCATCAATGGCCCTTTTAATCTCAAAGATTGTCCTTCTTCCTGTAGACATCCTTTCCCTCCATAACACATTTCCATACGGAGCACCATTCCACATATGGACATTTGTCCCGCCACCAACCCTTGTGGCTATATCGTATATTACCGGCTTCATGTCGCTTTTTATTATCGTCTGAATAGTAAATGACCCGACCATTCCCGGTGAGAAGTATTCCCTAGTGGCCTTCACGAATTTCTCTGCCAGTGGAAATATGTTTCTCAGAAGACTTTCTCGTATCGTACAGTTGTTGTGACCAACAACAGTCATTATAGGATTCTTCTGATGCTCTGGAAGAGTTAATTGTTGGGCCGCAGGTATTCTAACCAATCCATCCAGCGAAGATTCAAAACGCCAGTCAATTCCCATAAGTTCTATCGGTTCTTCACCTAGTTCTTCTGACACAGGAGAGTAGAAGAAGTTGAAATTCATCACAGGGCCGATGGCATACTCCTCAATCCTTGCTTTTTTGAGGTCTTCCGGGGTTATGATTCCTTGCCGGATTAACTCGTCCGATTTCTTTCTGTACTCTTCAGGACTGCCTGTAGTAAAGAATCCTCTTTCCAGTTTCATTTGGGCATGGTGAAGTTTTACCATTACCAATCTGTCAATTTCGTCAGGATCATCAATCTTCTTCGGGATCGGAAGGCCAGCCTTCTCACATACCCAATAATAACTCCTTTCCTCTTCTCGTTCTTCCATACGGAGGAGATTCCGACTTCCTACGTAGGGTACACGAAAATCATTCTCCACAGCGTCGATACCACAGTAACAGACGAAGGATCTGTTGGGAATCCAGAGAATGTTCTTTTCACGTACGAACTTCTCATATTCCAATATCTCTTTGAAAGATTCGAGAACAATAGGATGATCAACGCATCCTTTCACAAGCGCATCATCGTGATATTTGGATTTGAAATACCTTGTATATGGCTCATCCCTTCCCTTTTCGCACCACACATATGTTTCAAAACCCTCATCCTTTGCCCCATCTGCTATATCCAGAGCAGAGTGCGAACCTATACACCCAATGGCAATTTTCCCTTTGTCGTATTCACCTAGAATCTCCCAGATTTCCTCTCTCTCGATCAAAGCGCAACCTCCTATGTTTTTTGCCTTTTTTATGATTATGCACACGTTTTTTATATCGTTTTTCCAATAATAGGGTAATCTCCCCAAACTCGATGAGGAGAACTGGCAAGAATGACCTTTTTTGGAATGACTTATTATAGTTACTCCGAGAGGGGGAATAGAACCAAAGCAGAAGACATCATCGGAGAATCATCTTATGCCTTCTCAATCCAATAGCGAGAGTTAAACTTTTATTTTGATTCATTACGTTCAGTAAGAAGGAGAGGAATCATGTTTCTTTTTAAGAGAGAACAGAAAGTCTTTGATATAAACGGAATTAAGGTTGGCGGTCAACCTGGACAGCTTCCAACAGTTCTTATTGGAAGTGTTTTCTATAAGGGGATGAAGCAGGTAAGAAATCACGAGAAAGGGATTTTTGAGCGGGACAAAATCGAGAATTATATTAAAAAAGCGGATAGCTTGTCGGAGGAGACGGGCAATCCCCATTTTCTTGACGTAATCGCTTCTTCTCGAGAGGCAATGATTAAGTATCTAAGTTTTGTGTCTGAAATTACGGAGGCCCCATTCCTCATCGATGGTACTACCAAGGATGTGAGGATTGCTGGAGCAGAATATGTGAACGAGGCAGGACTTGCCAACAGGGCAATATGGAACTCAATCTCTCTCGAAACTACAAGACGCGAACTGTCAAGTCTTAGAGATTATAAGATAAAATCAGCCATTCTTTTGACATTCAATCCGCTGAATTACAGGTCAGAAGGAAGAATTGAAGTCCTTAGAGGACTACTTGAATTGGCCGAGAGAGGCAGTGTTGAGAATACTCTTGTCGACACCACGGTCCTCGATATGCCAAGTATCGGATTCGCAGCCCAGGCAATACGCTCTGTAAAAGAGATTTATGGGCTGCCGAGTGGTTGTGCTCCTGCGAATGCAACATACATGTGGAAAAAAAAGAAGCAGGACTTTCTTGCGGGGGCTTTCAAGGTGTGTGATTCGGCAACACATGCGTTTCTTGAGGCAATGACCGCCGACTTCCTAATATATGGACCGGTTAGATCATGCAGACGTGTCTTCAAAGTTTCAGCTATGACAGATGCGCTAATCGCCCACTACATGAGTCAGTTCACAAAACCTTTGACAAAGAACCATCCCTTTTACTGCATCTTTTGAAACAAAGCGTATTGTGAGTCTAGATAGATTATGACAAAAAAGGAATAATGGTGATCTGCTATGGACAGATTAACTTCATGGTGCGTTATATTCACTGCAGGATTAGTCCTAATAAGTCTTGGATCAACGTTAATCAAAGGAATTCTTGTTCCAATGCCCGCGATAAGCATAGGGGACATGATAGACCTCGTCCTAATGGCCCCCT
>JBHLPL010000087.1:0-8143 GCA_048939465.1 Promethearchaeota archaeon
GAGGGCTGGCCCAACTGGTGGCTGGGATGTGGGAATTCAAGAAAGGAAATACGTTCGGGGCAACTGCCTTCAGTTCTTTTGGCTGTTTCTGGTTTGCTTTTGCTTTCATATTGTTGTTCGAATCTCTTGGCATAATTCAACCAGTTCCTCCAGAAGGGCTGGCGATTTTCCTGGGTGGCTGGGGACTTTTCACAGGTTATATGACGATAGGTACGTTTAGAATATCTGTAGCAATACAGGTAGTCTTCATAACTCTTACGATACTGTTTTTCCTGTTAGCAATAGGCCAATTCATTCCAATCCTTCATACAATCGGTGGATGGGAAGGAATCTTCTGTGGCTTCAGCGCTCTCTACACTTCCGCCGGGATTGCCATAAATGAAACTTGGGGAAAAGAGCTTGTGCCGCTGGGACATGTGAAGAAAGAATAAGACTACTATCTCCCCCTTCTTTTGACGGTCTTTCTATATCTTAAGGCGACAAGGATCCTTCTCTATCCACAGTGGTAGCAAGTTGTCCTGTCAAACTCTACAATTATATCTGAAATCTTTCTTTTTTGCTCGCTTGTGAATGTTATCTTTCCGCATTTGGGACATTTCAAACAATCGACATCATGAAAAACTATAATGCCGAATCTGAATTCCGTTTTGCCTTCTTTGAGTTCAGTATTGCAATCAGAACACTTCGGGGAGTCCGTCAACCTTTTCACCTCTTGAAACAAGAGTGCCTGCGATTTAGACAGCTGACTAATGACTTAATGACAAAAGCACTTTTAAGCCTTTTAGTTACTTCTCCAAGAAGTCTGGCACGCAATCTTGTCACAGTCCGGCTGGAGAAATTGGAACATATGTTCTAAATTCCCCGACCGGATAATAGGGATATACTATACCCTATTTTTTTGTGACCGGCAGGATTCCCAAGCTGCCATCTTCGTCCAGCTCTGCGATTTTTGCGTCTATTGGCTTTGCGTAATTCTTGGCTGAGAATATACTCAAAATCCTATTGCCAAAAAAGAAGCGATACCCGTCCGATAAAGCCTGATGTGCTCTGATCAGCAAATCTAGCTCATTCTTCTCTGCAAATTGATTGAAGGCATCCTCGCCAAAGCAAAAGATTTCTAACCCCCTCATGCTTTCGACGAATCCCTTAACACCCTCGATGGGGTCATTCCATAGGATTTGGTATGCAATCGGATCCGTTATTGTGACCTGCCTTGGAATTTGCCTCAATTGATCTATACTATTGAGTTGCTTGGCAAGGCCCCCATGAAGGCATAGTACTCTTTTGCCGATTAGGCAACTGTAGGGTAGATATGAAAATAGGTTGTTGTACGATCTATAGAATTCTTGAGTCAGATTCTTCATGACTGCGTCAAGAAAGCCGTACCGTGAATTAGTCTCAGGGGTCTCATGATTTCCTCTGAGCAAAACAACCCTTTGTGGATAAAGAAGTTTCAAACACAGAATGTAGTTCATGTTCTCGATTTGATGGCGTCCACGGTCGACGTAATCTCCGAGAAAAACTATATGTCTATACCCCTTATCCAGGAACCTCTTGGCGATTGATACTGTCGATTCCAAGTCTCCATGAGTATCTCCTACAAACAGGGTTTTTACATTATCAAACTCAACAAGAGCCGGTTCTCGCCCAAGTACGCTTAGAGTTCTGTCGATTAGGAGAGCAATCTCTCCTCTTTTGAGTTCAAATATCTGCTCGGGATTTTCCAGTATCTCTCTTAATCTCGAATCAAACATTGTTTACAGAGCCTCGCATCCGATTCAATAGGATCATCGCATTCCGATCTCCTTTGCCCAGGCTAGGATTCAATAAGGGATCTTAATACCCGTAGGTTCTCAACGTAGCTTATTTCTCCGCCTGGGGTCTCCAAGATCATTGGTATATCTTGAAGCCTCCTGTCGTTAACCAGCAATCTAAACCCCTCAAGGCCGATCTCTCCACTTCCAATATTCTCGTGCAAGTCCCGTCTGCTGCCGAGTGGCTGTTGGGTGTCATTAAGATGAATCACTTTAAGCTTGTCGATCCCCAAAATACCGTCGAATTCATCCATTGTGGTATTATAGGCTTCTTCTTCTCTCAGGTCATATCCCGCTCCGAAAACATGGCATGTGTCAAAACAGACGGCAACCCTGTCTTTGCATTCAACGAGATCTATTATGTCTGCAAGCTGCTCGAATGTGTAGCCAAGGCTTGTTCCTTGACCTGCTGTGGTTTCAAGTAAGGTCTGTAGCTCGGACCCTTCGTCTCTGTTTAGTACTTCGTTCAAAGCTCTGGCTATGCGATATACGCCTGCCTCTTCTCCCGATCCCATATGGGCTCCCGGGTGGAACACCAGATACCGTATGCCCAAGGCCTCAGCTCTGACCATCTCCTCATAAAATGCCTCAACTGATCTCCTATACAGCTCGGCATTTGGACTCGCCAAGTTTATCAGATAGGTGTCATGAACTACTGCTTCTCTCAATCCGGTATTGATCATTTCATTCTTGAAATTGAGGATTTCATTTTGAGTCAGAGATCTTGCATACCACTGTCTTTGGTTCTTGGTGAAGATCTGTATGGATTCGCATCCGAGTTCTTTGCCTCTGCTCGGGGCCCTGTCTATTCCGCCTGAGATTGAAACGTGGGCACCTAACCAACCCATAAAAGATCCCTATTGATTAGGACATCAAAAACCACTTAAAAAGATTCTATCTTTCAATCGATACTTTTCTGTCAGATCAACCTACGTGAATCTTACGAATAACGTTCTAACGTTTAGCGCTGGAATCCGCAACCCGACGAGCATTCTTAGCCGCCTGCTGGGCTCCCTAGAAGTAGGTTCTTTAATAGCCTCTTATTATCTCCCGTATTCTGTTGTTTTCTCCCACAAGAGAATGAGGTTTTTGGTTACTTATCTCTGCAATGTTACTCTAGCTTAAGAAAGGTTAAATCATATGAGTCTAAATGCAACTGCCTCAAGCCCCCTGTCTCCAGAGATTTATGGCATAGAAGTGCGAAAATGTCCTCAAAACTTATCTGCTCATATTGATCAAACATTTTTGCTCGAATGTATGTTATCCATTCTTCATCTGCATATGTCGGAGAGAATCTCTGAGTTTCCAGTATCTTGTACGCGTGTTGCATGGCTTCTTCAAGCCTTTCAAACTTCATCTCTATGAGTTTCAATGGGTCCGCATTGACAAGCTGAAGAACAATTTCTTTATGTTCTCCTGAATTATGAGAAGCCAAGGTAATCTTGTTCTTAGGGTAAATTCTGTTCACGAGAATAAGAGATAGTTCCTTTTGGGATACCCTCATTTTGTCAAGTTTTGGTGTTTCCCAGAATGTCTCAACCCTTTGAAGATTTATGGGCTTTTTTGACACCATATTTCATTTCCTCGCAGTTCTTCTGCAGGGAGGGGCACGACTTTGGTCTCGGCCTCTTGACGGGGTGCTTATATTGCTTGATCCTCCGACATATGGTTGTGTTGCCCCAATACTTAAATTCCGCTAAATGGAGGGAGCTGTTATACTCGAAGGAATTTCCGTAGGAGACAAGCAAACCAAACTGGAGGAGATACTGGATAGATTAAAGCGCAACGCCGCACTCCTCGATGTTGTTTATGCGTCAAATGAAGGTATGACAATCGCTTATTCTTCGACCCTGCCAGAGACCAAGATTGACCTGATCTCGGCTTTGGGAGCTGCCAAAATATCGCTTGCGAATGACTTTTCAACCAATGTGTATAACTCCTCGACTCCCGCTCCGTTCAGGAAACTCATCCTTGAACATGACGATCCTAGGAGAATGAATGGCTGCAGACGTGTAGTTCTCATGCCTCTTCTGGAAGGCATTCTCATAACTTTGTCTTCTGAGGTCAATCTGGGGCTCGTTCTTTTGGAAATGAGAAAAGCTGCACAAATAATCAATCAAATCATATAGAGGATAAGAAATGAGGCACCTTTACAAAATACTTGTGATAGGAGAAAGCGGAGTCGGAAAAACGACCTTTCTGTTGAGGTTTCAAACTGGGAAATATGTCCCAGCAACTTCTACGGTCGGGCTGAAGCCCATGATAATCGGGTTAAGAAACGGTTACGGAGACGTGACTAATCTTCAGATTTGGGACTTCGGCGGTCAGGAACATTTTCGCTTTTTTCAGGATAGCTTCTGCAGAGGTGCACACGGAGCAATAATAGTGTTTGACACTACCGATAATTTCTCTTTCATCAAGATTGGTGGTTTTTGGCTCAACTTCGTTAAGAGAAATGCAGGATGCATACCTGTGATCTTGGTGGGAGCCAAGATTGATCTCTTCGATCGTCGGCTTATCTACGAGGAAGATGTTGAGCCACTGCATCAAGAAAACAATGAAATCAAGAAAGTGATATTCCTGAGTTCTAAGATTTCTCCCCCTGGGGTCATTGTTTCGGTATTTCAAGATTTAGTGGATTTTATCGACAAAGAGGGGATAAAAGCATGGACAATGAACAGGTGATTCGATCGAAACTCATAAAGTGGGATGAAAAGCATTACAGGATGGAATGTCCTATTTGCGAAAGAAAGATACCTTTCAAGCTGAATTGGGACCAACATATGAAGAATATCAGAGAGACAGATGGCAACCCATACGGAATATCAATCATCCATGGCGAGGGAGATAGTGTTCATGCCCTGACCGTCTTTGTGGACAGGGAAGGAATTACGAGACGAGGAAATGTGTCTGATAGAGTCCTCATAGTGACTAGAAAAAAGCTTGCGAAAAAGAGAGAGGAGTCAGAATCCCCGGAGTCTGATGCTCTGACAGTTCCATCTCCGTCGCCGAAAAGAACATGGCTCCAGGTCTTTCAGGAGGATCCTGAGGCCAATGTGGAGCTAATAGTCTTCAACAGGAACATGAGGAGCTATGGAGGTTTCTACAGAGAATTACGCCCCTCGAAATTCTTTGAACTAGTCAGTTCATCGATTAACGGACCGATCCAGCTCATGAACGAAGGAATTGTCCACATAATTCCTGCAGAGAAACATACGTTTGTTTTGAGGGACGGAAAGAATATCAAGAGAATAGAACCACTAGTACGTTTCTTCAACAAGATTGACAGCGTGACATCAATCGAAAGACTTCATAGAACGATCCTAAGAATTCTTGTACAATATATTTCACTTCCATCAGAAGCCTTCCTTGATGACGCGTTAATCATGGTCAAGGATCTGCACAAATTGGTCCGAATCGATTTTGATGACATTCCTGAGTCGGCTTGGGATACGGTTCTGGGAGCGCTTGGAAAAGTATTGTCGTCCAAAAGACTGGAAGAAAAAGTGTGGAATATGGAGCTCTACAGACTTCTAGAGATGCTCCCTCTAGATGACTCTGTCTTATTTGGTGACGTAATCAAAAACTACCCAAATCTAAAGAGTTTGGGGATTATCCGTGCGTGGTGATTAAATATGGCGATTGAAGGATTAAGTCGAAAAATAAGAACATGGAGATTTTTGATAGGAACAGGGCGCAAGCTCTCAAAGGAGAATGTTGGTAGTAAACTGACCATACCGGAATTCTATAGGGGGGTTAGGAAATCAGGATTCTGGGAGTATCTAGGCGAATCCAACCCAAAAACCGTCGAAGAGGTAATTGAGAGGTTCGGAATCCAACGGAAAGACTACTTGCGCAGGGTTTTTGATCTTCTAGTAGATAAGCAAGTGTTGACACCGATGCTCAACGATAAGGGAGAGAGAGCCTATTGTGTGAACAAGAAAGGACTCAAAAAATGGCTAAAGCTATCTGCGACTTATGAGAAATCCTTTGCTCCATTCTTCGAATCATCAGAAGAGCACGAATTAATGATGCGATATTTACAGGGAAAAAAAACAGCGTTTGCCTCCCGCGATGAAATGATAAAGTGGTATAAAACTCTGAGTGAGGAGTTCCACGAAACTGGAAGGGAGCTACTTATGACTTTTGGAGGCAGTGAATCTTTCAGAGGCAAGCACATTCTTGACCTCGGATGCGGTTTTGGTGACGAGATCCAGCAGCTCTATGAAAGATTCGATGGAGACTGTAAGATTACGGGAATAGATTTTGATAGCTCACTGGTCGAAATTGCCAAGAGAAGGGAAGTCTACGATCAGAATGGAAAAATCAAGCGATTAGGTGATCTTCAGAACGTCAGAATAATAGCTGTGGATATAGGAAAACCGTTTCCACTTGATGACGAATCCGTGGATACGGTCTTCTGTTTCGCCCAGTTGTATTGGCCAAAACCTGAACAACAGAAGCTGGAGGTACAAGAATCTTGTCGAGTGCTCAGAGCCGGTGGAAAGCTACTTGTCGCAGGAGTATTTGATCCAGACCATCCCTTGGTTCTCTGGGTCCAACCACACGGAGGATACGGATATGTCTCAAGAAAGAGCTTCACACAATGGTGCAAAGATGGTGGATTGGAAAAGCAATCGTTTGGTGTCCTCGGTGGCTTATTCGTTGGTGAGAAGACGCCAATGAACTGAGGAAATGAATCTTCCTTAACCTATCCCTAAATTGTCAGACCGCCCAGCCTGAGCTCCTCGAATAGCTGTTGCGCGAATGATCTTACTAGCTTTGATCTTTCTGCTGAGATCTTTCTGCCCGCAGCCGTCTTAAAATCGCTTAAGAGCTCGCATCGCCACTTTATCTTGGCGATAATATGATCCCATCCTGCTCCCTTTACTATGGCACTAAGTGCTGTCCTGAGAAGTCCAACTGCCCCTACCATATCTAGTCCATCTGCATCATATATGACCTTGGCCTCTAGAGATTTAGGTGTTTTCAGGCTGGAGATTCTACTGTGAGACTCGATGCATTCGATAACTTGTTCAATCATTTTCTCATCCGTGCCAAACTCGCTGAGAACACTGCGAGCGATTTCTGAACCAATAATCGTGTGTGATCGCCCTTCTTTCATTTCGGCTCTTTTTCCTATGTCATGAAGAAGTGCTGATAATCTGACGATGTTTTCGTTGGCCCCTTCCTTTCTAGCAATCCGTATTGCATACGCTTCCACTCTTCTTGCATGCCAGTAATCGTGATGAAGATCCTCTGCCAAATTAGCTCGAACATATTCGTCAACTTTTTTGATGATGCTTTCAATATCACTTCTTGGTGCCCCGCTCAATATCACTCACCCCAGATCTTATCAAATATGTTCCAAGAACTCTCTTTGAGCCAGCCGGTATACTAAACTCTGAGACCATGACGGTCCTATTAGCGAAAATATCAATCAAATTGAAGGAATTGCCATATGGATCTTGATACTGTTTCCTGCACAGTGTTCCAGAATTGATAACCAAGCAACCGTCTACCATTAGACAAGAAGAAATACTTCTGTCCCCGGTTAGAACGATGTCTGCATTTCCTATCATGTTCCTCAAAACATCAGCTGTATCCTCAAGGACTTCTTCTTCCCTAACGTAAGGTAGCGGCATTAAATGATGGTGAAACGCAACGAGTTTGACAGTCTTTTTACCTGCTTTGTTTAGCTTTCCAAGAATTCTCTCAAGATTCTTGCGGCCGATCACACCTCCCGTATAATCCCTTTGAGAACTGTTGACTCCAACAATTATGATATTCTCATTTTGGAAAAGCGGGTTTAGTCCTCCCACATAATCCTCAAAAACTAGGTCTCCGATATTCATAAGATCGTGAGGACCTGGTACGGCGATTAATGGTGTCTTGACCTTCTTTAAGAGCTTCTCAGCTTCCTCAAATGTCTCATGCATTCCATCTTCGGTAATATTACCACAGTGAGCTACAACATCTGGCTTTAATCTATTAATGATTGTGGTAGCAACATCATACACTCTCCGGTCAAACAAACCGTCACCCATAAAATATGTATCGGATATCTGTATTACTCTGGCGATTCTAGGCAATTTCACTTGAACGAGTCTTTCTACTCGTCTTGCTTTCTTTATATACTCTTCTTTGTGGTCGATATCTAATCGCCTTACTATGACTCGAACCCCCTTGTCAGAGACTTTTATCAAATTGTAACTCCTTCCGTGATATCCCCTTGTTTTGAAGTGAGACAATGTTCCAGTGCTTATTATAAGTGCATCCTCCACTCCATGAATACTATAAACATGACGATGCCCATTAAGAACAATATC
>JBHLPL010000088.1:0-8090 GCA_048939465.1 Promethearchaeota archaeon
CAACAAGAACTGAACGAAAACTTACAGAGCTTGCCCAGAACCTTGCGATACACAACTATTTGAAAAAGGCGGGAGGAAACTCTGATGAAAAAGATGAAGAGCAATAAACCGATCTACGTGTTCATGCCAGCATGCGATGAGGAGAAGAAGATTGGAGAGGTAATAAGAGGACTGAGTGAACTGGAGCTGAACCTGAAAATCCACGTAATAGACGATGGGTCGGTTGATGGAACGGCGGAAAGCGCGATGAAAGCAGGGGCGATGGTCCTAAGGCATCCGGCGAATTTGGGGCAGTGGGCAGCTTTGAGGACAGGTTTTGCAGTGTCCTTGATGGAGGGGGCAGATGTGGTTGTGAGTATCGATGCAGATGGGCAGCACGATCCTGGAGATCTTGGGATGCTGGTTGAGCCTATTCTTAGCGGGGAGGCAGACATGGTTGTAGGGTCACGTTTTTTTGACGGTGAAAAGCCACGTATGCCGAGATATCGGTACGTTGGGATTAGGTTCTTCAATAAGCTGGTGGAGATGTTAACACGGGAAAAGTTGACTGATTGCCTAAGTGGATACAAAGCATATAATATGTCCTTGGTCAGAAAGGTATTGCCGCATCTGAAAGAAGACCAGTATGGGGCACTGGAATTCCTTGTAAAGGCGCTAAGGCACGAAGCCAAAGTTGTCGAAAAACCAATAAAAACGAAGCCCAACTCCGACTCGCAGAAGGGAAGACTGAAGTTTGGATATAATCTCTTGAGAACGATAATCAAAGAAAGCTTCGAACAGAAGGCGTAGGCAGGAGCAACATTTCATCTAAACAGCTTTTGTCATGATTTTGCTGTTGCAGAATTTTAAGGCTTTCAGATAGGATGCTGAATGGTAAAGAAGATGAAGAATGTCGTCAGCGTTGATGTAGAGCAATGGTTTCATAGGCGAGTATTTCGAGAACATGTTAGGGACACTGACGTCTATCCAAAGAAATCCAGACACGTAGTCGAAGCCACAAAAAAAGTCTTAGAGATTTTCAATAAGTATGATAAGACCACAACTTTCTTCATATTAGGTGAAGTCGCGGAACTTCTACCTGAATTAGTCAAAGAAATAGCAGAAGGAGGACATGAGGTAGCATTTCATGGATATTCGCATGTGGGGCTCCATGAAGTCGGGCGAAACGAGTTTGAAAAAGGAGTAGAAAAAGGCGTTGACCGATTGTATCAGATATCGAAACAAAAAGTACGGGGATTTCGCGCTCCAGATTTTTCGCTGAATAATAAAACTATTTGGGCACTAAAGGTTATTAACGATAACGGGTTTAAATACGACTCTTCGCTTTTCCCCACAATAACTCCTCAATATGGAGTGCATGCTGGCATTTGTCATCCGTACTTTCCTTCGCTGTCGGACTTAACTAAGGAAGATCCAAACCAGAAAATAATAGAATTTCCAATGCTCGTTCGTAGGGTAGGGGTCTTTAGGATTCCCGTTGCGGGAGGATTCTACTTGCGACTTTTCGGACCTAGATTCATACTAGAAGGCATGCGGAATATGAATAAACAGGGCTATCCTGCAATGTGCTATGTTCACCCGTGGGAAGTCTACGGCTTCCCACAAATCAACATGCCGGTGCACAAAAAGTTGTATGCTTATTATAAAGTTCCTTGTTTGCGGATTTTTGAGAAGTTGGTAAGAAATACTGATGTTGCGCCAGCAATAGAAGTATTGGAAACTATAGGCATTTGACCCGAAAGCTAAATAGAGTTCCTCTCTAGAGCTCAGCTCAAATGCCTGATAACACACATGGTTCATTTTGCTTCGGTAGATACTGCTTGGAATGTAATCTTGAGAGCTTTGGATGTCTAAATGATGACCGAAGTTAAGATTGTTTTGGCAAACAAGGCAGATGAGTGGAATAATTATTTAGTCGAAAGAAATCCTTATGCAAGTGCATATCATCTGTGGGAATGGGGGGAGGCGTTATCATTCACTTATGGTTATCAGAAGTACTATCTTACAGCTACCCACACCCATGATGTTGTTGGCCTATTTCCTCTAGTACATGTAAAGAGCAGGATTTTTGGGAATCGTTTAATCTCTCTGCCATTTTGTGGGTACGGTGGGCCACTTGCAGATCCTGAGTTGGGCGATCAAGAAATGCAGCTAGTACTTGAGGCCCTTTTAGATGCCACCGGCAAACTGGCGGAAACTCTTGGGGTGCAATATGTGGAAAGTCGGAATCCTTCACCTGAAGTTACGCGTGATTCTATTACCGTCAAAGGATATCGCAACATTCGAAAATATGTTACGTTTCGGGTTAATCTAGAAATGGACTTGCAGGAAGTTTGGAGTAACTTGCACAGAAAGACGAGAAATGCCCTCAGAAAAGCCATAAGGAGCGGAGTGAAGACAAAGGATGTTAGAGGTACAGAAGAGCTAGAGTCTTATTATAGGCTTTATCTTCAAACTCAAAGGAGACATGGAACGCCACCCCACAACTATAAGCTCTTTGAAAGACTTTATGATGTCTTTGGGGCTAAAGGGAAGCTGAAAATGTTGTTAGCCGAATATATGGGGAGGCCCATAGCCGGCGTAATGATGTTTCGTCAGGATAAGACTCTTTTCTGGTGGAATAATGTAACAGACACTAAGCATCGAAGCCTTAACCCAACTAACTTGCTTCTGTGGAATACGATCGAGTGGGGAGTACGGAACAGGTACCATGCATTGGATCTTGGACGAACAAGAGAAGGGACAACAATACACCGCTTCAAGAGTCGTTGGGGTGGTAGAGAAAGGTATCTCCGTGATTACGTGTACTTTCTAGATTCAAAAGAAAAAGAACTTCCAGATCCATTACAAAGAAAGTATAGATACCTGTCGAAGATATGGTTCTTCATGCCGACTGGCTTAGCCAAGAAAATTGGACCTAGAATTAGAGGCGATGCGGGGCTCTAGTGGAGTGAGTGACAAAGTAAGATGATTTCCACGACTGCAATCCCTATAGACAACGAAGAGATTGTTGCCACCTTTAGTTCGTTGTTTAAGGGTGCAGATTCAGCTCATGACGATGTAATACAGTTTGAGAGAGACCTAGCAGCTTATCTCGGCAGTAAGAATGTTTTTGCCTCAAACACTGGACGAGCCGCCCTATATGCTGCTCTGCAAGCGTTGGATTTAAAGCGCGGCGATGAGGTTATAGTTCCGGCTTACACTTGTGCCATAGTTTTTGAGGTGATTCTTCGGTTAGGGTTGAAACCCATACTGGTGGATGCAGATCTCCAAACCTACAACATTAACCCGGAGTTGATTCCTGAAGTCGTATCTTCGAAAACTAAGGCAATAATTCCGGTGCATTTGTTTGGGCGACCTTGTGAAATGACTCGGATAATGGAAATCGCAAATGAGAACAGCTTATATGTAATTGAAGATGTGGCTCAAGCGCTTGGTGCTGAACATAAGAAAGTTAAAGTAGGAACCTTCGGTGACCTCGCCATCTTCAGCTTTGGACCGGGAAAAAGTATGACTTCAGGTGAAGGTGGGGCCTTATCGGTCAACAATGGCGAACTTGAAGAAAAAGTGAAGGCCATTGAGGCCAGATGGCCCAACCCCGATTTTGGCTGGACTATTCAGTCTTTGAAGAATATTGTAGGAATGAAGGTATTCTCGAATCCTTATCTCTATACTTTTATCAGACATTTTTTGGAACAAACCTTGAATGTGACGGATAAAAAAATATCGGAAAATTGTCTACGCTTGCTGAGAGAACAGGATACGATTAACCTTAACCCAACGGTATTATTGACGAAAATGCCTCGGCTTTCAGCTGAAGTAGCAAGGATACAACTTAGAAAACTTGATGAACTCAATCAAAGAAGAATAATGAACGCTGTTAATCTCACCGAATTGTTGAATGTAGTTGCGAACCTTGTTCAGTTGCCTAGAACAAGCCATGACGGGAAGAATACATTTACGAGATATCCAATCAGAATGTTAAAGGGTTCTCGAAATGAAGTTATAAAAAGGTTGATAGAAGGAGGCGTTGATGCAGGCAAGCCATATCACTACCTCGGCGATTTGCTCAAATTACTAAGCGGCAAGGCACCTGGCGCCATAACGCTTGCCAACAGCATCCTCACCATTCCTAACCATCCACTCCTAAAGGCGCCAGATATACTCAAAATTGCAGATACATTCTCAAACCAGCTAAATGTCCGTATCAGTCAATAACATTTTAAGACATGAGGATTAAACGGTTGAAAGATTAGAAATGAATAATAAGATGACATCGAAAAAAATAAAGATAATCTTTAGAAGGTTATTTACATCAATTCTTCAAGATATCTCATTTTTTGCGCCATGGCCTGTTCGGTCTTACCTTCACCGCGCTCGAGGCACAAAGATAGGTAAGAATGTGTTCATTGGATCTTTGGTCATACTTGAGGAAGTTTACCCAGAGCATATAACTATTGAAGACAACGTTCAAATAAGTGCTGGCGCAAAAATAGTTGCACACGATTCCAGTTTCAAAAATGTATTTCATGGACATATTCCAACATATATCGCCCCGGTCATTCTAAGGAGAAACGCCTACATCGGATCTGGAGCAATTATTCTTCCTGGAGTAACTGTTGGTGAGAGCGCCATAGTTGGTGCCGGAGCCCTCGTTATTTCAGATATCCCCCCAAGAACCATAGCTGTTGGCGTTCCTGCAAAAGTTGTGGGCACAATAGAGAAAAGTCTTGAGAGATTCCTATCAAAACGCGGGTTATTCTTGTGGAAGTACTACGAAGAGCCCCGCGAACTAACAGAAAGCGAAATTGCAGAGGCTAAAACATGCATGCAAGAGGATGGAGACGCGTAAATGCTGACAAAACCAAGAACTCGAGGTTAACGCGAAAAAGGAACCAGAGATGAGGCGACATTGAACGTGCTTTTTGTCTCGCAACGCTATTTCGCTAACCCTGATTTTGTTAGACTCTCAACCGAATTGGCTCGAAGAGGTCATCGGATTAGTGTTGCTACTTCCTTAAGGAGCGTTGACAGTAAATCGAATAATAATTCGGTTAATATACTTGAGATCACTCCACTAATCACAATTCATAGCATACCCTATTCAGTGTCGTTCCCATTTCTCAAAATGTACAGGGTTGTGAGAGAACAAAGAGTTGAGATCATTCACGCCTTAATGGATTATTCAACAAACACCGCTTCAGCGGCCGCTGTTTCAAAAATGATGAACGTTCCATTTGTTTATACAGTCCAAGGTATAGGCACGCGAACCGATCATCTATTTGTCAACGCCGTAGCTGAATTTTACGATTGGACAATTGAGCGTCTAATAGCAAGAGTAGCTAGTCGAGCCATCTTACTTTCGAAGAGCTTGGTTTCAAGAACTAGAAAGGTGGGCATTGAAGATAGTAGAAGTGTTGTCATTCCCTCTGGCGTAGATCTCGATCATTTTAACCCACGGAGACCTGAAGTTAAAAAAAGAGCCGCCGTGCTTCGTAACGAACTTGGCATAAGCAGTAACAATATTGTCATAGGTTATGTAGGCAGGTTAGTTCCCGCGAAGGGTTTGTCTTATCTTATCTTGGCATTGAAGCATATCGAAAGGGAGCATCCTGACATCGTGCTGCTTATCATCGGTGATGGTCCAGAAAAGGCGAATTTGGAAAGGATGGCTAAGGACTTGAAGATAAAGACAGTCTTTGCCGGATGGCAATCAGATACCGCACCCTACTACGCGATCATGGGCATCTTCGTACTTCCTTCACTCTTCGAAGGGCTACCTCTTGTGATACTTGAGGCTATGGCGATGGGAAAGCCTGTCGTCGCAACAAATGTTGGTGGGACTGCTGATCTTATCGCTAACAGGAAGAACGGTTTTCTAGTCCCTGTTCGAGATCATGAGCGAATTGCATCAGCTTTGAAAGAACTAATTGAAGACAGTAACATGAGAATACGTATAGGTGATATCAATAGACAAAAAGTCAAGAAGAATTTCTCATGGGATGTAATTGTGCCGAAAGTCGAGAAGGTTTATAATACTCTCCAAAACCCAAGAAGGTAATAGCGCGACCAGTAGGATGGGAATGTCAATCAAGGCATTAAACATTTTGTACATAAACCATTATGATAGTTCGGAGGATGCCGCAGCAATAAGTTCTTACAGAATTATCGCTGGTTTAGCATCTATTGGACATAAGGTGATAGTCCTCACACATGATCCCTACCCCAACAATGAAACGGAGTTTTCACATGTAGGTCTACGTCTTCCTCGTGCTTTCGAAGGAAGTCGTTTCTTAAAGTTTCTAAGGTGTACAATATGTTACTTATTCGTTTTTCTTGCAGGTTTGAAATTGAGGAGGAAAGAAAAAATAGATTGCATATTCTCTCAGCACCATAACATTCACTTTGCTACATTGACCGCAAGTATCCTGTCTGCCATCTTAAATGTTCCTTATGTGGTAAAGATTCAAAACGGCTTTCCTTCTCGTGTAGGGGGCCTCTTTTTGAGGACGTATAAGGGCCACTTCATGAAAGCCCTGAACCGTTACGCATTGAAACGAGCGAAGCATATTCTTGCCCTAAGTCCAGAACTAAAAGATCAATTAATGAAGGTGTTCGGAGTTGTCGATAGCCAACTCTTTGTAATTCCTAATACGGTCGAAACTGTTTCAGTAAAGCAAAAAGAGATTAAGCAGATGAAGAGACGATTGGGACTACGGGATAACCGAATTCTTATTTTTGTTGGAAGCACGAAACGGAGAGGGGTTGAGGACCTAATTAAAGCTGTGCCCCGCATTGTTTCTGAAGATCCTGACGCAAGAGCACTTCTCGTCGGTCCTAGTTCTGACTACTACGCCTTAAAGCGACTAGCAGAGTCCTCAGGTGGAGAAGAGTACATAAGATTCATTGGTCCAATTCGCCACTCTGTTGTCCCTCTGTATATATCCATGTGTGATGTTGCCATCGGTCCCTTGATTTCTTTCTCATATACCACTGGGGCCGTGCCTCGAAAGGTTTTGGAGTATATGGCCTGTGGCAAGCCAGTTATCGCTTGTCATGGGAGTGTGTCGCAAGATCTGCTTGTTGACAATTATAATGGAATATTGGTTAAATCTGGAGACATCAATGAGCTATCGTCAGCTGTGATTCGCTTACTGAAGAATGGAAAATTCGCTAAAAGGATTGGAAGCAATGCTAAAAAACATGTTTCGAAGTTTTACAGTGATGGGTTCTTGGTGGAAAAATTGATTACGTTGACGAACATGATTTGGGAAGAAAATCTTGTTACCGAGGTGCACAAAGCATGAGCAGCGTGGATGTAACATGTGCTTCGAAAGAGAAATCTGGCATAAAGATAACCGTGTCGAGACGTAGAGATCTTGTGTACCTTGCATTGTCTCTCTTTACGACACTACTAATCTTCATAAATTCGTCGATGTTAGACTCTTTGTTTATAGGCTGCTTCGCTTCTGTTGTTTATATTTTGATCAACGGAAATCTCTTAGGGCATACATTCTTCGAAGAAAGTGACTTAAAATTGCCTTTAGGAATGCTGTTCCTTGTAGCACTATTGGGTATAGCGGGGTGGCCTTTCGTAATTTTCGCTAGGCTCACTATCAGAGAGGTGACTATAGCGCTCTGTATCGCCTCGTTTGTCTCATTTGCACTTAAGAAACATGCAGAGATTAGGGTAATGGTTGCCAAAATGAAGCAGTATTTGGGAAAAATATTGGCGTAGAGGTAAGTCTATGATTGGAAGGGTTCGCTGGGTTCTCCTAACTTCTTTGTTTATCATACTAATTGTTCTTTCCTTTAACTTCATGCTTGCCTCAAGGACAAGGGTGGGATACGCCTATGACAATATACATCCATGGTTTATGCCCACTTTTTTGATAACCATTCTGGTTCTTGCTGCTATGATAGTGTCGGGAAAGGGAAGCAAAGTCAAAATATCGTCTATTATTGCTGTGTCACTCATCGCTTGTCTATTCTATAGCATAGTTTATGATGGAGGTCCTGGTTGGGATTCATGGGTACATCTCGGCTTTGAGCGACAAGTGTATGACAACGTCTTTTATGATGCTTATGGC
>JBHLPL010000089.1:0-8085 GCA_048939465.1 Promethearchaeota archaeon
GATTCTAATAATAGAAATGCCTGGCTCCGCTACGATTTAAAAACTGCCACCGTTGAAATTACATTAGGCGATGGTACCTCAAGGAAATATCAGGATGAGTTGGTAGAGATATCGATCAACAAGCGTTCACGTATTTCGATGCACACACCGGGCGAAGGAAAACCATACATATTGACTCCGAAAGCAGAGTCGGGGGAATATATCCGCAAATTTATCCAATTAAGGCAGAGAGGGCGAGATAATCAGGCTCACTATACGGAAGGCAAGCATTTCGGCCCTATAGCAGATCTACCAGTACTGAGAGATTGCGTATTAATCATTGTTGAAGACAGTGAAAATAGGCGTAAAGCAAATGCAAAGATTTGCGAAATATATGGAGTACCTTATATTCTTTGTTCTTATATGGAGGAAGCAATTGAGGAGCGTGCTAATCTGCCACGACGCATGCGAGTTGCTTTTGATGTGGACCTCGGTGGAACAGCATACGGAGGATGGATAAAAGCTCTGGATTTAAAAAGTGAACCTTCTCCGAATACTACCGAACCTGGTCCTACATTGGACATTGAGACATTTATCGCGAGGAGATGGCCAAAAGACCGTATAATCCAGTGTTCTCGGCTTTTTGGAGGAAAAGCACTTCAATACGCATTATCACATCGGTTTGATCACATCTGCATCAGGGATGTTGATCCTGACATCATGGGGAGCCAATTCCGGTCGGTATTGAGTGGTCATGATGAAACGTCATGCACAACAAAAACGGCTCAAAACTCTGTGCTTTTTATCGCAGAAAAAGGTATTGATAATACTATGGATGGCATAACAATGATGTCGTAAAACCTGACATATCGCCCTAATAGGCAACGGATTGAAAAAACTGTGAAAACTATTCGATGTGTTGACTGTTCTTTTCCTATAAACTGATATCGTGAGTCATAAATAACGATTAGTCGATTATCTGTGGCTTATCCTGAGGTGAAATATAGGAAGCCGTAACAATGTACTCGTATGTATTGATGTTAGCAATCTTGATGATTGGGGGAATGGTTATTTTTATTATTCTCCGTCTTGATGGGAGTTTTAAAGAGCTTGAAATCAGTCTTATCCCACCTAGAATTAAGATTAAAGAGGGGAAGTGGCGAGACAAGGAAAAGAAAGGCAAAGAGGACGATAAATCTAAACTGTCAGACTTAAGGCAAGGAGAAGCCTACGAAGAGGAGCTTGAAAATATCATTGAAAATAGGCAATCCTAAGTATCGAAAACTTAAAGCTATCTAAGGAGATAGAATGCTTTCTTAATGTACTCCTGATTCTGAACGTTCGCCAGAAATAATTGTATTTACAGACTATCTTGAAAGCCGCACACGTTTACCGGGACGGCCGGATAGAGCTGGAGTTTAGGGAATAATAATTGAATTGGCTTATAATAGTTTTATACTGACCGGAGTAGAGTGTTTCCTAAATATGCCCCATATCTGAAGTAGGGAAGTCGGTTGGGAAGCCTTTTGAATCTGTGTCTTTGTGTATGTTTCGTCTTTTTCTTGAGGGTTGGCTAGAGCGCTTCGGACTAAAGTAGGTATTGATGTGATCCCAAGTCTCTTCCCACCCTTTTAGAGTGTAAGGAGCATTATTCCTGAAAGAGATTCTTCGCAACCCGGCCCTTTCTTCTTCAGAAAGGTTGCTCTTCTTAAGGAGTAATTCAAGGCTTTCATCAGTGGCGACTTTTTCCCAGCTCCGGTGCTCGTCAGTCGAGTCATCAGCAAGGTAATCTATTGAGACATCAAGCTCGTCGGCTAAGCCACGAAGAATCCGCAGGCCGGGATTCTTCTGTTGTCCGCTTTCAATCTGGTACAGGTACGACCTCTCCATGCCAACTTTATCAGCCAGCTGAGTGCGCCCGAGCTTCTTTACCTCGCGTAGGCCTTTAATCTTTTGCGCTAAAGTCGCCATTTTGATTCCCCACGAACGAATTATATTTTAAACCATTGTGAGTTATCAGTCAAACATGATTGACTTTTTAATATTCAGATTGTATAATAAAAAAAACATATTGTTTACTACAACGATAATGACGATTACTATATAAAACGTTGGTGCAGTTTGACATTATCGGGATCTAGATTTAGAATGTTTGTCCTTGCCTCAATGGTTTACAGGTTGGAGGTGATGTAATGACTAGCTACCGCCTCCGAGAGCTAAAGATAGAGGTCAATAGAGACTGCCCTCTCCAATGTCTTCATTGCTCATCTAATGGCATGCCTAAAGCTCCTGAACGCCTGAATCCACACAAAGTTTCTGAACTGATAAAAGAGTTTGCTTACTTGGGTGGCGAAAAGTTATGTATTTCTGGCGGAGAGCCGTTGTGCTATCAAGAGTTGCCGGACGTAATTAGCACATGCCGGGGCAAAAATATTGATCTTTCTCTCTACACGACCGGCATTGCACGTAATGGCGGTCCTTCTAAACCCATATCAGAGAAGATGGCATTCTTCTTAGCTGAGCAAGGTGTTAAGGTCATATTCAGTATTCATGGTGCCAACGAAAAAACTCACGATACGCTTACCCAGGTGAAGGGTAGCTTTTTCGGGACATTAGCCGCTATTGAAAAAACTATAAAGGCTGGAGCTCCGGTAGAACTTCATGTTGTCCCGACTGCTATGAACTTCAAAGAGCTCGTTGATATAGCTAGGTTAGCGGATTCGGTGGGCGTGAAGAAGATCAGCTGGCTTCGTTTCGTTCCACAAGGACGTGGATACCTGAATAGGAACGTTTTACAGCTAAATAAGGAACAACTGAAAGCCCTTACTAGTAAAAAAGCTGAAGTGAATAATACATGTCCGAATATTTCAATTAGGACTGGTGCTCCATTTAATATTCTTTGCCCACAGTTACCAGCACCATGTGAAGCTGGAACGAGCGTTCTAACGATTACTCCTGATGGCTCCATTTCTCCTTGTGATGCTTTCAAGAGGTTTGATATCCCTGATAGATTCGGGAATGTTTTACGGGCGTCCCTTGCCGAAGTATGGCAAAATTCGCTGTTCTTGAATGCAGTTAGGGCTTTACATGAGTCTAGCTTAAACTCTTCGTGTTCTTCATGTGCTTTCTACTCTCGCTGTAATTCTGGCTGCCTCGCCCAAAAAGCAATCGTTGCGGGCACATTGACTGACGGTAAAGACCCTTGCTGCCCATTGGGAGAAGTCGAGGTAGTTAGGGATGAAGTCAAAGCAATCACAGTTTGATGACCTTATTGCACGGGTGCTGAATTGTAGCCTGTGTCCTCGAATGAGCCAACGAAAGCCCGTATTAAGTCTGTCAAACGGTAATTTGGACGCCCAGGTGGTTTTTGTCGCTGAAGCACCGGGCAGGCTTGGGGCAGATAAATTTGGTATTCCTCTATTTGGCGACCAGACTGGTCGTAACTTTGATTGGCTTCTTTCCAATGCTGGTTTAAGTAGGGAGTCTATTTTTATTACCAACGCTATATTGTGTAATCCTAGGAAAGCTGATGGTAACAATGACTCGCCTGCAAAATCGGAAATTCGCAATTGTTCCGCGTATCTAAAAGAGACACTGGATATCATCAAGCCCAAATATGTTGTGTCATTGGGGAAAGTCGCCCTGACAGCTCTGAGAATTCTTCACCCTATTGAGATTGAACTGGGTAAAAGCGTAGGCCAGTTATTTTCTTGGAACGGATGTAAAATATTTCCGCTATTTCATCCTGGGCCTAGGGCTTTTATTTGGCGATCTAGAGTTCAGCAGGCTGAAGATTACAGGGATCTCGGGCGTTTGTTAAATGAGTCGACATATGCTACTGGAAGCCAATTATCCTTTTAGGGGAGTTAGATGGAAGTAATTGGGCTGAATCCATTGAATGATGAGAACCTAGTGCCTGAGTTACAAAAGCGAGTTAAAGAAGGGCGGTTATCTTTTATTTCTGAAGATTGCCGCGAACAGATTAGTGATTTAGATTTATCAGAGGAAGAGAAACAGTTAGGCCATGAGAGTGCCTTGGATTTGTGGCAACCCTTAGTTGAGGATGCTGTAACATATCTCAAGATGTCTGACCCCAGAGAGTGGTCAGAGAAGTCCGGTGAGCCCAGTACACTGGAAGAAAAAAATAGCCTAAAGCCATTCGGCATAGAAAAGCTTAATGAGTATTTCATCCGGTTCATAGAGTTTGAAAAAATTCTATATGGGGCCGAGAAGTATTACCGTGAGCATACCCTGCATGTGTTTCGCGTTTGGATGCTTGGGGCTCTTCTCTTGGATGACTGGTTTCAGGCCGGAGAGTACCCATGTGTAGAATTTTTCGCATATGTATCTAAGAGAACCGGTAAACCTGTTGAAGAACTCATCGACTCTCAAGAAATTCAAGCCATGTGGTGCATTATCGCCCTTAGCCATGACCTTGGATATCCTCTGCAAAAGGTAGATAAAATAAATGAGCAGACGCGAATAATGCTACGACAGTATGCGAGGGTCAATTTACAGGATCTTAATTTCGATGTGCCTCAGCCACATCAGTTCATAAATGATTTCATTCTTAAGTTTATCAGTTCCCAAACAATCTTTGAGGATGAATACAGACAGCAGTCGGAGCCAAAGCAAAGAGAGTTGCCGGATAAGGAACGCGTATTCAGAACTCACGTGCAGGCGAAATATTATCTAAAGTATTCGAAATCCCTTGAAGATTTTGAACATGGCATCTTTAGTTCTGTTATATTGATGAAAAATCTCACTTACTTTCTGGAGTCAGATTATGACATGGATGAACTCAAACCTTTAGACTTCAAAGATGCCAAGCAATGTGCTATTAGAAGGGAGATCCTTCGAGCCATAGCCTGTCACACTTGTGAGGAAATTTATCATATACATCCCGATACGTTGGGTTTCGTATTGATTCTCTGCGACGAATTACAGAACTGGGGAAGGCCGGCTTTTGAGGAGATGCGAATTGCTCAATCATCACCATCCGTTGCGAGGCTAATGAAGTTTAATTCACGAGAGGTAGAGTATGAATTAGACTTGCCTGGAGATAAGAATGAGTTGCGTGAGTGGACGAGAGGAATATTTCAACGTCTTCACAAGATATTACGTGTAGCTGTCGATGCCTCTGACAGGAAATGTACTTGCAAGATCACCATCAAGAGTAAAGATGGATTAACTGATAAATACGAATTCAGTTTCAAACCAGAGGAAAAGCAGAAGGTTCAATTTCTGAAAGATAATCATAGTTGGAATCCATGGAAAGATTGAGATAATTCCCTCGTTGAAAGATTTATTGGTGAATACTCCTGTTACTCCGTTCTCACCCCCTTTTAGATAGCCTAGATACGCGGATTACAAACCATCATTAGAGTATTATTCATTGCCTTATTCCCTTTAGGGCTGCTATATTGGGTGTGCAAACATAAAAGTAAAATCGCGTGTAAAGGGGGGCAGGTTATATGGACTTAGCACAACGATTGATGTTTAGAATCGGATTTTTACACGCCCAAGTGAGTGGCATATTTGATGCTCTTAAACATATACTCCGAGGAACTGAAGCTTGGGAGCGTTCACGGGCGAATATGGCCTACGTTGAATCACAAGTAGGAGACTTGATAGTTCAAACTCATCTTCTTTGTGACCAGCTTAGCATTGATTATAAAAAATGTGAGCAGTTGGGCTGGAAGAGGTATGAGGAACTGAAAACTAGTTGGGAGGGAAAGGGATACGGTGATAAGTGGGCTTAATAGCGGGGACTTGTATCTTATATCGATTAAGAGTGATTAACTAATATGGTTTTTAAACTCCAGTGGCATACACTGCACTCCCCATTCATTACGATTTTCAAGCCAGGATTCAAAAGCTATTGCTAATTCATTAGATAGCACACGATGACCCTGCTCAACTGATTTTGCTAGTACCTTGGTCTACTCGTTTTTCTGCTTGCTCGAATTGGAAAGGATCAGCGATAACAATGTTTCTATTTTTCCAATTCATCTCTTCTATACCCTTAACAAGGGCTGCAACTTGAGTATTCGCGAGAGCTTTTTTACTATAGCCCATTCCATTCTTGTAACTTATCGATTCAAGGTCTACCGGAGGAGCTGCACTGCCAAAATAGAAGAAATGGTTAGAGATTAGTACATTATCAGTCTTGGTATCTCTCTGAAAGTTTGTCATATTAGTTGAACCATCTTGGTTACTGTGATGTGAATCCTCTTGAATCCAGTCCCCTGTTGCTGTATCCCTATGATATACATTGTCCCCGACCATCATTACAGAACTTCCGTTGCGTACAGGTTTTTTTATTTGAAATCTTGTATCTGCCCAATACGTTTCAAATGTGAGTATCTCTGAAATATTCATCAGAAATATGCACTTTCCTGTCGCTCGTAGACGACTTCCTCCAACACCCATCACCCAATCTCCGATCCGAGCACCTTTTCTGATTTCTGGTTTGCATGTGGCCAAAGTGCAGTATCCATGAAATGGGTTTGGAGCAAAACCGAAGTCACGATCGACAACATAAACATATAGGTTTCTTTGGTCTAACATATGGTACGAGGGCCGTCCTTCCTGGGACTAGGTGTTCCATCAGGATTCTGAAATGATGGTTCTCCTTCAATCGCAGAGATTATACTTTCAGAGTCCCAACCAACGACCTGTGAGGTCCCGTACTTATCTAAGGCTGGAGGACGATCGACTTTATCCTTGAGCCCACTCTCGTAGACTCCCACAATCTTCTTCCCTTGCCTATGCGCTTGCTCAATTTCCCAGTTTACCCAGGGGCGCTTGTAGGTCTCCTTGCCAACAATGACTATTACTGAACCGGCCCAAGATAACTTCATCCTAAGTAGACGTTTGATTACCGCATCTTTAACGAGTCCCTTATCTAAACGTTCTTGGTTTGCTGGTTTAGCTCGGATGGAACTATTTCTAATGTTATATCCGTTTTTCCGAAGTAAGTCTGTTAGTTTATCAACATCGGCGTCATCCTTATGATGATGACTAATGAAAACATTCTTCGTCTCTGCCATCTCATTTCCTCTTTCTCTAAAGCATGAGAACTAGATCTTTTTATTCTATTCATCTTCTAGAGAAGTGAGATCCTCAACACCAGCCATATCTGCAAGCATTTTTGCATATTTTCTCAACTCGAGTTGCACATCGCCTAACTCTTTTCTGAATTCACTCTTCTTTTCAGGGTCTTCAAACGTTCCTTGCTGACTAAAACGGTGCCATTTTGCAGTGAAAGGCCTGACAATTTGGTTTAGAACTACTACCGCCAATTTGGTGAACTCAATACAGTATCTGGTATTATTCTTCAATACTTGACGAGTAATAGGAAATAACGAATAAACACTCTCTAAAGCGGTTTTTTCATCACCATATTCAACATCGAGTGGCTGAGTCGTAATGCGCGTTAGTAGTTCGATATATAATTCCCATGCTGCCGTTTTATCTTCGTCTTGAGGTTGCCATTCCATCTCCAGGAACAGGGCCTTTATTTTTAAAGATGTCATATCCCAATTTTCCAACCACTTACGCCATTTCATTCCTGCCACCTACCTCCTGAACGGTTATTAGCGAATAAAGGGCGAGTGTTATTAGGATTCACTCTATTTCGCCTTTCAAATGCTTCGTGAATCCAACTCTGGACAGTGTTTGCATCATTACTCCAGTTATAGATTTCTGCAAAGCGGCATTTGATGTTGTCACATAATCTTGGTGGAATTGTGTATGGATCATATGTTTGTTGATCCTGACGAGGATAAGTAGGGAGGATAATTCCGAGAAGCCCGGAGCGAGGATTATACTGCGTATGTCTAATGCTAGCCGCAATTTCCCAGTCGACATGTTTGCGTTTCCACGTTTCTGCTCCGATTAAAACAACTGTGACTGTTGAATCGCGTAAATATTCTTCTCTAATTTTTTGTCGTATGGTTTCTGTTTTCAGGTTTGGATCTAGGTCGCCGATCTGTACCGATCTGACCACCATAATATCATTGATATGTGCAAACATATATTCAAAGCTATCTCTATATGCTTGATCTCTTAGGTGATGATAACTTACGAATACCTTGTGTCTAA
>JBHLPL010000151.1:0-2564 GCA_048939465.1 Promethearchaeota archaeon
AAGATGTTGTGCCGTAGCTTCATGATTTAACCTGGCTCTTCTTGATATCTCAGAGATATTGAGTTCTCCAGCCATAGCTAGGATTTTTATTATTTTTACGCGTCCCTTTGATGAAAGAAGTTCTTCAATAGGTATACGTGATCTAAGAGGACTTGTTTTTTCAGAAGATATCGTTATCATTTCTTTTCCTCCAGCAAATTTATCAATTCATTTTCAATGATTGTTGTAGGAGCATCTAGAAGACTTATCAAGGTGGTTTTTCCTCGAATGCCTTCTCCAGACAGTCTTGTCGCGATGATTCCGTGTTTGTTCAGGGTTTGAATATACTCCCACAATTGTGTATGAGCGAGTGGTTGCGTTTCATATTCCTCACAAACGATATTATACATCTGTTTCATTTTTCCCATCATCGTATACGCGGACTGTGTCTTTCTTAGATGCCTTGCTATCGATAACAACAAAAGTTTTTCATGTAACGATAAATCTGCAAGGACTTCTCTCCTAATAGTGGGGTATATGTCTGCCTTTGCGCATCTTACATGCTCTGGACAGATGCGGAGAGTACGTTCCTCATCAGCATATTTTCCGGCACGCCACAACAACTCAAGAGCATAGCGTGCATCTCCCAATTCTGATGCGATATCTGAGACCAATTCAAGAGCGTTAGTAGATATGGCTGCAGTATAGAATGCATCCCTACTTCTAGCTTCAAGGATATCAAACAGTTGTGGTTCACCATATTTCTGTAATTCTAGTAGATTGTGTTGCAACGCACTGGACACACTAGGCTCAAGTTCATTAAAGAAGGGTTTTTTGGCGATGAGTATTAGTGAAAGACGCTGAGAGGAATTAAATTCATCGTCCGCAAATCTAGTAAGTCCATATATTAGCTCTTGACGGTCTTTTTCAGGTATGGAGTCAACTTCATCTAATGCCACAATAAGATTCAAGTCTCGACGATCTAATAATTCGGTAAGAATTTGGAGTAACTCTCCGCTGGAGAAACCTCTTTTTGGAATATGAGGATTAATGGCACATACAATACTCACGAGTGTCAAGAAGCTTGTTTTTTTGCGTCTGCAGTTTACGTGTACATATTTTAGGTTTATACCCCTGTCCTGGGCAACTTTTTCCATCCAGTGACCAAACAGCTTTGAAATGGCCGTTTTTCCGCTTCCTACATTTCCAGCTATAATGGCTTTCTGACTCACCGTTCCTGGTTGTTCTATAACTGCTCTGAAGAATTGTATTAATTTTTTAAGCTCTTTTTCTCTGTGAGGCAAGCGGTCTGGAACATAACTAACCGAAAGTTTTGTTTCATCCTTGAATACAGTTGGTCTTCTAAGCTCCTCTTCAATCAGGTCTATAGACATGTGTATCCCATAAAAAGAAAAGAAAACGAAATTTATAAGCAGAAGGAGAGGTAGGGATAAGTGAAATATTAGATGAAGTGAAAATCAAACCGTATGATAGAAAAGCTGATCGCTACCGTTTCTCCAAAGCAGAATCGTAGAAAAACTGAAAAAGGTATATACTAAAAAATAATTAGAGCAGTGAAGAGTCTGACCCTCATGAGCCATAAGCTATGATTAAGATCTTGAGTACTGAGCTCTTTGTATTTGCTGTCTGTTTAACATCAACCGAAAGGTAATAATAATGCAGGATTTACGTGTTGAATGGCCCTGCAAGCTAGAAAGATTAAGAAAAATCCAGGAATATGTGGCAAAAAAGACAATACTCAAAGATGACTTGAGCTACCCCCTGGAAATTGTCACAGGAGTTGATCTTGCTTATTCAGGAGAGACAGCCATTGCTGCAGCTGTCTCGCTGAACTACAACACTCTTGAGGAGGTAGAAGATAAGGTCATTCAAGAGAAGCTTTTGTTCCCTTACATTCCCACCTATTTGAGTTTTAGAGAGGGGGGAATTGCTTCTAGTGTTATTGAAAAACTGCAAAAACGTCCAAATCTGCTATTCTTAGATAGTCACGGTATAGCCCATCCTCGGCTTTGCGGCTGTGCAACTCACGTTGGGGTTTTGCTCAATATTCCAACAATAGGGGTTGCAAAGAGCAGGCTTTGTGGTAAGGTTACCGAGATTCCAGAAAAGGCCGGAGAATGGGCATATCTAAGATATAAAAGACGCAATGTGGGTGCTATTCTCCTATCAAAGGAAGGTTGCAAACCAATATACATTTCTCCTGGTAACAAAATGACATTAAAAACTGCAGTGAGAATTACTAAACACTTTTTGCGCGGCTACAAGCTACCAGAGCCGACAAGACGAGCACACCTTTTGGCAAACAAAAAACTGAGAAACCGTATAACTCGAAATACTCAGAGATGAAGAGATGTGAACTAAGATTCCATCAGAAAGTCGATTTGGCGCGGGGGACGGGATTATCTCCAAATGGAAGCTCCACATGGTTTCGAACCCGTGCGATCCAGAAAGGATCACAGGCTCTCCCGCATAGTATCGGTCTCAAGGCCTGCGCCGTAATGCGGATATTTGTCCACTTGGCTACCCCCGCACAAACGATTAGTCCTTCTTGAATTAAAGTATGA
>JBHLPL010000014.1:0-26200 GCA_048939465.1 Promethearchaeota archaeon
CCCCTGGGAAGAATATGTGAGCCTTTGGCCGAGAATATGTCTCTGGAGCTTTTCCTAGAGCAAATGGCCCACAAGCTGAATCTGAAAGCAATAGATTATGTGGGTAAGCTTGACGGTCCTGTCGGTAGGATCTGCATTGTGTGTGGGACAGGGGGGAGGTACGAATGGGTCAAAGAGGCAAAGTATCTCGATATTAACACTTATCTCACCGGAGAAGCCAGTCACGATGGCGCTAGACTTGCTGAAGAATTGAGAATGAACTTGATTAATGCAACACGTTATGCGACGGAGAATCCCGGTATGCGCAGACTGCTGCAACTTCTTCAACTAGAGCATTCCGACGTAGACTTCATCTTCATCGAATCCAATCAGCCTTGGAAAACCAGTATACATGGTTAGGAATTAGAAAATCTGCAGAATAATGAATTGAGACACTTCTCGACCCCAATCCTTTCTCTTTCAAATGAATTTTCCAATCGGCAAGGTTAAAAGCTTCTTTTGCCATCAAGTGACTAATTCGCTTAAGAGATGACTATCATGAGAATAGTCAATAAGCTGGGACTTATTGCTTCCATACTCGGCTTCATTCCCATAGGACTTCCGTGGATGACAATGCTGGCCACATTTACACAAAATGGACAGCAGTCCATAGATATGGGGTTTTATCCTTGGGGAATTGGATATGACGATGCTGGTTCACTTGGTTTCCTTTTCTGGCCAATTGTCTCAGTGATTTCATTCATGATACCTTGCGTGATTGGCCCGGCTTTGTCTTTGGTTGGTGCTTTCAAAGAAGACGGAAAAACGGCTTTGGGTTTTGGTGCCGTCGCCATGCTGCTGGGCGTTTCGATGTGGGCGGTGACATTTATCAATGTGATCGGGACAAACTTCCAATTGTCTATAGAGGGTACTATTGTCGAAGGGTCAGCAAATCTCAGTTATGGCTTTTTTATTGTTATTGCAGCTGGAATACTGATGTTGATAAGCATCCCATTCCATCCGCCACCACCAAGAATATCTCCTCTAGAAATGGAAGCAATTGACGAGCTTATGGGATTCACTTCAGAGACTTTCTCTTCCGCCGGTTCTGACGAAACAGAACAACATACGAAAAAATGTACAAAATGCGCAACTCTGATCCCGTTTGAAGCCAAGTTCTGTCCGAAGTGTGGTCTCTCTTTTGGAGAGAAACCCCAAGAAGGGTTATAAGCTCTTTTTCTATTTCAATTCCGCTCAATCTGCAGATAAGTTTTTAAGAATCAACACATCTCCCTTATAACTGAGCGGGTGAGGGGCCTCCCCCGTTCCGCTATAAACATCCCGGGCCGGAGGTTGAATTGTGAGAGCCATCGACGTTAGTTTAATGGCTATTTTTGCAGCGCTTTACGCGATGGGTGTAGTCCTGTTGATACCGATATCATTTGAGATATTTCAGGTCAGGATAATCGACTGTCTAATACCTTTAGCAGTGATTTTTGGTTGGCCTGTAATCGGTGGAGTGAGCTTGGGAAACGTGGTTGCAAATGTCTTTGGAGGACTGGGGGTCATTGACATCATTGGTGGAACAGTGGCGAATTTAGTTGCCTCTACAGCAGCCTATCTATTAAGGAAAAGGCCCTTTTTCGCAACGTGGGCTTCGAATATTTCCATCACTTTGATTGTAGGAAGCTATTTGGCGATTCTATTCCATGTGCCTGTTGAGATCGGATTGTTGGGTATATTTCTCGGGTCAATTGTGGCAATCAATGTCGTAGGTTATATATTGATACTTGTTTTCACTGAAACGGGTATTGCTGAATCTCTAGGATTTCCAAGAAAAGAAGAGAATGAGCTAACGTACGACTCTGACAAGGTGCGCTGAGCACGAGATACAGGGATCATAAGCTCTTGCAATGATCTCAAGGGCCTCTCTTATTTTATCATCTGACTCATTTATCAAGTTCTTGGCAGCAACACGAAAATCTTTCTCCATATTGGCTGCGTTTTGGGCCGTCGGTGTAATCACATTTGCCTTGATAATGCGGCCGCTGCTGTCAAATTCATAATTATGATAGAGGATACCTCTGGGTGCCTCAACTGCTCCTACTCCGTTGCTAGCTTGGACTTCTATATCCGCAAGTTCCTCTTGATGAACTCCCATACTCAGTAAGACCTCTATATCTTCTATGCTTCTCTCGACTGAGTGAACGAGCTCGATTGCCTGTGCCAGATTGTTTGTCAATGAGTTGTCTTGGGTAATCAAGTCTCTGTGTTCGTTAAACAGTTCCCTAGCTGTCCCGCTTAGCTTGTCTTTGTTCAGGAGAACTCGCGGCAAAGCCCCTACCATGAATGATGAATCATTATATGATGAGAATTTTGCATGAGAGTACTTAACAGTCCTCTCATTTGTTAATTGGCGATATTCTTGGATGGGCCGTCGCTCATCAGTTGATATTAAAACATGATCTCCAATAAACCCAAATTTGTCTCCCGGATCAAGGGCCATAAGTACATTTTCTGATTCTGAATATTCGGGAGTATCGAACTTTGCGAAGAGATCCACAGCAAGCAACGCCGTCCCTTTTGTGGATTCCATCAGTCGTTTTATTCCAAGCAGCTCTTTTTCAGTCGGAGCCTTTGAAAAACCGCCTACTCTGTCATTCATCCCATGAACTTCTCTTCCACTTATTACGTTATGAACAAGATTTCCTGCTTTCTTAAGTTGCAAAGCTGCTTTTACTTCTTCTGGGTGTTTCTCTGTCATTCTTACGGCATCGTGAAATCCGAGGAAATCTGGCAATGCCAACATGAATACATGCAGGGCGTGGCTTTCAATCATCTCACCGTGAATCAAGAGATCTCGCAAGACTCTAGTCTGCTCGGTGACCTTTGCGTCGAATGCATTCTCTATTGCTCTTATTGAAGCTAGGCTGTGGGAAGCTGTGCAGATTGCACATATTCTTCTAGTAATGTCTGGAATCTTATCATAGTATACTCCTTCAATAAATGCCTCAAAGAATCTTGGCCCTTCAAAGATTTTCATCTTAACGTCCTTTACCTGATTACCGTCGAATACGACTTCTATTCCGCCATGTCCCTCTACGCGTGTTAATTCCTCAACACTTATCTTTCGACTCATTTACTTCCCTCATTTGCTTTTACGAGAAATGTCTTTGGTTAGTTTTTGGATATCTTCAAAATTCCCACAAAATATCCTTAGTCTATTTGAAATGTCTTCCTTGTCGTATCCCTTTTCCAGCAGGACATCCAGTTCTGCTGCTGCGTTTGTCTCATCCTTGATTGGCCCCCTACATCCAATACAGTCCAGACCTAGCCCTGGGCATCTGGCATCACATCCTGCAACGATGATTGGGCCAAGACAAGGCATATCTTCTTCAACCAAAACACAAGTATATTCGTTTCTTTTGCATTCAACGCAGACTGGGTAGTCAATTTGCTCCGGCATATCCCCGTGCAAAAGAGAAGTGATTGCTCTGAATGTTTCTTCTTTCTCTATGGGACAACCAGGAATCTCCAAATCAACTTTAACATAGGCAGAGAGACCCTTTGGTTCCAGAACATCATAGTATGCTTCTTCAACCCCGTAGACTTTTTCCATTTTTTCAGCCATGCTCATCTGCTGATTTCGCATGGCTTGAACGCACCCTCCTATTGCACAATCCCCAAGGGCAACGAGCAGTTTGCTTTTCTTTCGGATTTTCTTCAGATTTTCAAGATGCGTCTCTGTGCTCACAGATCCTTCCACAAAAGCTATGTCTAATTCGTCCTCTTCCTCATAGCTGCTGCCTTCTTGAAAACTCTTTATGTCAAATCTGCTCAGCAAATCCAGCAAGACATCTTCCATGTTCAATATCATGAGTGCTTCTCCACCACACCCAGTCAAGCTATAGATACCGATTTTCGGTTTCTCCATTACCTATGCCCCCTAAATCATTCCCTTAGTATTTAGAGCATCCCAGTACGTAAATACCGGGCCCTCCTTGCACACATATTTTATTGAGTTTGCTCCACCCATGATGCAGTGCCCGCACTTGCCTAATCCGCATTCCATTCTCCTTTCAAGTGTCATGTATATTTGCCTGGGATCGAAGTCTAATTTCATAAGCTCTTTTATGACAAATTTGTACATGATTGGCGGACCACAGATAATCGCGTAGGTGTTTTCAGGAGAGACTCTTACTAATTCAAAAAGCTTAGTTACGACGCCTTTCGTGCACCTCTCTGGCATTTCATTTTCAAGCAAATTACATTCCTTATCATCTTGATCTTCGTAGGATAGATAGAAGGCTATACCCTGCTTTTCTCCTTCACGAAGAAGCTGTGAGAATTCATCAGAAAAAAGCATCAAATCGTATGTGCGTATTCCATAAAGAACGGCTATGTCTTTGTATTTTTCTCTGTTGAGTATGGCGTGCTGTAAGACTCCTCTCAAAGGAGCGACACCAAGTCCCCCCGCTACCAGTAATAGATTACTTCCTTCCATTCTTTCCATTGGAAAACCGTTGCCATATGGTCCTCTGATCCAAAGAGTATCACCAACGTTTAATCTATGAATCGCATTGGTGACTCGTCCAACCTTCCTTATGACAAACTCGACTTTTTCGGGTCTTTCCTGACAGGTGCATATCGAAACTGGAACCTCTCCAACTCCCTGGACGCCTAGTTCCACAAACTGACCCGGCTTGGGAACGAATTTCTTTGCAAATTCGCGGTCTAACAGTTCCACATGAATCCATTTTTCTATTTCGGTCATATCTTCTATTCTCGTTATTCTAACTGGAGATGGGGTCAAAACATTCTCTGCATTCATTAGAGTTCTCCCCTAGCTTTTTTCAGAACTTCAACATAATCAATTGCAGCCTGACAATACACAGTACATCTGCCGCAGCCAACACAATTCACCATGTTCTCTCTCAGGCTGGATTTACAGTTGAATCTATTTCTGAGTCTTTCTACCCTGGTCGGTCTGAAATTCAAACCGCCTGCAACAAGTGCATGCTTTCTTAACATACATGAACTCCACTTACGGACTCGTTCTCCTGTTTTAATGTCTAGATTGACCTGATCTATTACATCATAGCATCTGCAGGTAGGACAGACTAAATTACATGTGCCGCACCCAAAACATCTGTCTGCCTCATCCTTCCAAATCTCACAATCGTCAGGTACTAATTCAACCATGTCCGTAAGTCCAGAAGTGTTCAACTTGAGTTTGAATCTGCCTAGGCGAGATTTCTGTAATTTTTTGAACTCTCGAATATCTTCATCATTTGCATCCCTGAAAAGCTTCTTATTTCTAATCACAAAATCAGAGCCCTTTTCACTTCCAACTCTGACGAAAGCTGCCTTGGCAAGCCCATTGATAAACAAATCGAACGTATCGACAGGATGAAAAGTTCCCATGGATTCACAAAAGCAATACTCATCGGGCTCACAAGCTACCCCGATCAGAATGCTTTTTTCCCTACGTTTCACGTAATACTTGTCTTGAAGCTCATCAATATATACTCTGTCAAGAAGCTTTATTGCGTTTATATCACATCCGTGCAATCCTAAGACAACAAAATTACCGTCATCATCGAGGACTTCCGCATACTCCTTGCTTACTTCATCGAATTCAAAAATAGTCTCGGTAGGTTTTAGAAAGAATTTTTTTGGTGGTATCATTGTTCGTTGATATTCTAAGTCTATCTCGTTTAAGGAATCTACTTCCCGGAAGGCATGTGATTTGACGCCCGATCTTACCGGTCCGAAGATCCTTCCGTGTTCTTTCAGGCTTTCAAAGAAACTGTTAAGGTTCTCATTAGGTAATATCAAGTACTGCAATTCATATACCCCTGTGAGCCTAATTCCAAAGGTTATCCTATCTGCGGTCTCCTTCTCTTAAGTCTTATGGTATAAGTTCGTGGTGGAATTAAAGAAGATCATCGATGAAGCCGGTATTGACAGAGCTGTATTTCTTACAAATTAATACATTGGGAGAACGATGAATGCTATCGACAGGGAGTGATTGGCAAGTCCCATCTCTATATAAAAGAGGAGCCATCTCCATAGAGGGGGGAGAGGGGGAGAAACAAATAGAGATGGAACTCTTTGCCCACCAACTTCTTTACTCATAAATCGTGAAAATATATAACTTTATCGCTTGTACTTCTTTTAATTTTCAAAAGCCTGGCTAAGGAAAAACTATATGATATCCAAAAACTTATTCTTACTTCAATGGTATAATATCATATGAAGAAGGAGGATAAGAAAGTTGGCTGAAGAGTTAAAGGAATTGGATGAAGCTCTGGATAGCATAACCAATCTTGGTTCAACTCTAGCGAGTGCAAAGAATGAAATCCAAAAGAAGATTGAAGATCTCGCAGGTGAAGTATCTAATCTGAAAGAACAGCTGAAAACAAGATCAGAGGATACAAAGCATAAAGATGAATTAATCTCCAAACTGGAAAAGGAAAACAAGAATCTCAAGAACGAAACTGGTGCGATTCGGGAGCAAATGAGTAAAATCTCGAAGTTATATCAGGATATATCTAAAGAGAAAGAAGAGACCATCGATTTGAAGGAGCTCTTATCAATCTACATAGTGTTGCTTGAAGAGGTGTTTGCGGGAAGACCGCATGCGAAAATACTCTATATGCTTCACGGCAGTACAGATAAACTCAACAAAGAGTCTGTAATTAAAGCCTCAGGATTTCAACCTGCAGTTGTCCTAAAAAGCATATATGATTTGGCTAACGCTAAATTAGTTGACTATGATATGGAAAAGACCGAAGTAAAGCTCATCCGCAAATTATACTAAACATCGTTTTAGCCTACGTATTCCAATCCTAGATGATTCCTTAAACGACCCTGAGGATGTTTCCGATTTCACTTCTAAAAAACGTATTCTGATTCCTAACGTCGAAAATAAGCGTGAACTACTCTGTCCTCATAGATGGATCTTTCTTCGACTCCTCCTAACTTTCATGGGGGAATTTCGCCGCATCCCGCTGTCAGTTACAGACTACCAAGGAATTCTCGGCAGGTCATCTGCTGAAGCGCTGTATGATAAGTTCTTACAAACGTTCTTGTCAGAATCATCTGTCACAAGAGAATAGCCCGTTGGTTTCACATTTATCTTCTTCTCTGCAAGAAGACTCCGTCCGAAAGAGTGGGGTGGTCAGCTCCTGTACCATACAGGCGGGAAATCTAACGGACGTAATCCTGTGGAAAGGAGCCCACAAATAATCTCCTGTATAGCTTTCATGGCGCAACTTCTGCAAGGAGACTTTTCGTCGATGGAGTTAAATGCTATGTTCGTCAGAGTTAATCATAGAGCTTTTTGCTGGTGATAACAATAAATGAAAGACTGAGCGAAGTAGACTGGAAATTTGCCTGGCTTTTGGCGATGAGAATCCAACACACACTGCTTGATTTGGAAAATAAAAGAATACCTTCCATCGACGAGCTATCGAATCTTCACCCTGACCTTTCACCAGGTGAAATAATCAATTTGCAGCGAGAAAAGTGGGGTGCGGAAGTAGATTGGGATAGAAGGACGTTATCAGTTAGGTTCAAAGACAGGAAATTTGATATTACCGGGGAGATTGAGAAAGTAGTTAAGAAACACCTTCGAGGGACTCCGGCAAACCGAATAGCAATGGATACCCATGGGTTCGATTTCGAAGCAGCAATGCGAGAGGCATATGACAAAATCGTTTTGAAGATAGTAAAGGGGTTAATAAGCCCTGAAATAGTGGAAAAATGAGAATCTCCAAAGGATCTGGTAGCCAGACTATGCACATCAATGCCGGTTTTCGCCTTATGTGGATTGCCACGGTTTTTTTGAACTTTTGAAAAAGAAAGAACATACCGTGATTCTGTATCCAAAAGATAAATATATCGAAAATGAACTCTCCAATAATCATGTGCCTAGCTATACCTGCAAAAGTACTGGAACTGCATGGAGATGTCGCAAAAGTTGATTTTGGAGATGGAACAATCAGAGACGTAAACGTTGCTTTGGTTAAACCCAAGATCGGAGAGTACGTGCTTGTCCATGCAGGTTTTGCCATTCAGACAATCAGCGAAAAAGATGCCAAGGAGACTCTCCGCTTGTGGGATGAGATACTGAGTCTGCAATAACATATTCCTGCCAAATTATGTCTGCTGGTGCTGGGATCAATGTTTAGATTTCGGGATAAGAAAACGTCTCAGAGAATCTCAAGTCATCTCAAAAAGATGAAGCTTGACATAAGGCTGATGCACGTTTGTGGAACCCACCAAGATACTCTTCTGCGTTTTGGATTGGATCAAATACTCTCTGACTGTGGTGTTGAGGTAAGACAAGGGCCTGGATGTCCAGTTTGTGTAACTACCCCAAGAGAAATCGAAGAAGGGATAACTCTTGCAAGAAGGGGGAAAATCATTGCTACATTTGGGGACATGGTAAGAGTTCCTGGAATAAAAGGTTCTCTTGGCGATGCTCGGGGAGAAGGATGTACCATAAAAATGGTATATAGCATCGAAGATGCAGTTGCTTTAGCTAGAGAAACAAGGAAAGAAGTCATATTCATGGCTGTTGGTTTTGAGACTACTGCCCCAAGTACGGCAATAACCCTCCTTGCCAATCCTCCCGATAATTTCTCCATCCTCTGCTGTCATCGATACATTCCTCCTGCCCTAGATGCCATACTTCAAATGGGTGAAGTCAGATTGGATGGGCTTATTGAGCCTGGACATGTAAGCACAATTATTGGTGTAAGACCTTACGTAGAGATCACCGAAAAGTACGGGATACCTCAAGTTGTTGCTGGATTTGAGCCACTGGACATGCTGATGGCGGTTTACATGCTTGCTCGTCAAGTCAAAAGTGGTAAGGCTAAGGTTGAGAATGAATACATGCGCTCTGTGAAGTATGAAGGCAATAAACGGGCACTGCAAGTATTGAATGAGGTTTTTACTCCGTCCGAGTTTGAATGGCGTGGCTTTCCTAAGATTCCGAACTCAGTAATGAGTCTGAGAACTGAATTTGAGAAATATGATGCTAGATTGTTGTATGAAGATGAACTTGAAGATTTGGAACATGTCCAATTCGAGGAACCAGAAGGCTGTTTGTGTAGTGAAATATTGCGGGGAGTGGCCGAACCTAATGGATGTCCCTTGTTCGGAAAAGTCTGTACACCACAACGACCTATCGGACCTTGTATGGTCTCGGTGGAAGGCTCGTGTAATATCCTGTTCAAGTATAACAAGCGAGTCTAACATATCCTCGGGATTGGATCTCCGACAGGCGGAGGCAGTATCCTCCTTCCCCCAACGCTCGTTTCGATTACTACACCACGAAATTCTTTGGTAACCTCTCCTATTATTCGAGCTTCTCTGCCTTTTGGATCTTCTTTCAAAGCGTTTAGAACTTCTTCTGCTTTCTGGGGTATCACCGCTATTGCCGCTTTTCCTTCGTTTCCAATTTCTAAAGGATCGATCCCCATCATTTCGCATGCGGCGCTGACCCCCTCTCTTATGGGAATCTCCTCCTCATATACTAAGATCCCAATATTCGATTTCTCACTCCACTCATTAAGTAGGTTCGATATCCCTCCTCGTGTTGGATCTTTCATACTTACTATACCGCCAACTTCCAAAGCACGCATAACCATTTTGTTTAATGGAGCTACATCAGAGACAATTCTACTGTCGAATCCGTACCCCTCTCTAAAAGATAGCAAAGCCACACCATGGTCGCCTATTGTTCCAGATACAATTATCTTGTCCCCCTCCCTCAGATTGGAGTCAAGAATCCAACGGGCATCAAATTCACGATACTTCTTAATCTCTGAGATGTTCTTATCTAATGCTTTACTTCTTCGACCAATCCCTGACGTATTTATTACAAACTTGTCTAACCCACCTTTTTCAATGACCTTGGTATCTCCAGTAATGATATAAACGCCTGCCTTCTTACACGAGTCCTGCATACTCTTGAGAATCCTTTCTAAATCATCCATTGGCAAGCCTTCCTCGATCACAAATCCTGCAGCAAGCGCGATAGGCTCACCACCGACCATAGAAATATCGTTGACAGTACCGGCTACGGATAGGCTTCCGATGTCTCCGCCAGGGAAAAAAAGTGGTTTTACTGTATGAGAGTCTGATTTCAATATAATCCCATCAATAACGGCCGAATCATCAAGAGCTTCCAAAGGAACTTCGGCCCTGCTTCCGCCAAGATATTTCAATATGTAGTTGCTTATCAAATCCTGCATAACGGTGCCACCTGCACCGTGTGCCATAGTTATTCGATTTGTATCCAACTTGAGCACCACAAAATCATCTTTATTCTCTGTTGCGAGTTTCTGAATTCCTAGACCCATAATTTTAAATTAAATCTTTCCATTTAAATTAATAGTGAGTCCAATGCCGAATAAAAGATGTGGCAAACTCTTACTTCTTGCTTGTCTCTTGCTAGTCTCAACGGTTCCAACAGTGGACTCTTTGGCATCTCCGTCCATCAACCCGACCGACGCGTACTCTTCATTATATACAAAGAGATATGACATGACTTTCAGTCTAAATGTGGCAAACGGAGGTCCTACTGATATTAACAATCTGAAAGTATGGATTTCGATCATAAGCAACTGGACAGACACTTTTTCACCCTATCTCCCCAATCTTCAGTATTCTAATCTAACTTCCATTAATCCCGAACCAAATGATACATTGGTAGACGAAAACGCAGGAAACGTGATTGCTTTTTACAACTTTTCTTCGCTGCCCTCTGGTGGATCCATCACCATTCAAATGAGTTACTCGATTCGGCTAGTAGAGGGACGCTGGCTAATTAATGAGGAAGCCGTCGGGACATATAACACATCTGACCCTGTTTATCAAAAATACACACAGCCTGACACAAATATCGAATCCGATGATTATCAAATCGTGTCTAAAGCAAGTGAAATAGTTGGATCTGAGACTAATCCTTACATCAAGAGCAAGCTGATCTATGACTGGGTTGTAAGTAATATCGCCTATACTGTTCAAGGGACTGAACGGGGCGCATTATGGGCCTTGATTAACCGGCAAGGCGACTGTTCAGAGTTTGCAGATCTCCTAATAGCACTTTGTAGAGCCTCCGGAGTTCCTGCTAGAAAAATCATAGGCTGGGCTTTCGATGAGTTATTGTACGCATCAAAAGGCTCAAGTAAATCGTACACGGACTTCCCTGGTCATGCCTGGGTGGAGATACTAATACCTGCTTATGGTTGGGTTCTTGCAGATCCTACGTGGGCCAATGCTGGATACAATTACTGGGCATATATGGATGCTGTTCATGTTGTTTGTATCCGGGGGCAAAATGTGACCGTATCCAACAAACCTGAACCAATTATCGAGTTTAGTTCTCTTTACTACCAGTACGAATATTCAGGAGGATCTCCGTCAGTTACTGACTCATACACCTTTGATATTACTGTGGTTGAGCTAAACACCTTCCTGATTATTCTAGACCTACAACTAATGGCGATAACGATCGGTATTATTGCGATAATCTCAGTAGCTATCGCAATGTTCTCTAAGCGCAAAACCAAGGTTGATAACAGCTGGCACAGCACCGATAGCTTTGATAACAGTTGAGGTGCGGTATAAGCTCGTGAACTACCCCGCCCCTTCCGATGGGCTTCCTGTTTCACCTATTCTCCAAAGGCGTATGTCTAACAGCTCTACGCGCAGTTCCTGCCCCCAGGTGATTCAAAACTTGGTTACCAGAGGAGTATTTAAGCGTGACGCAATTCATCTCCACCCTCCCGCATGGAGTCTTCTCGCGGGAAAAAGGACAAACTAACGAACTAATATCTTTAATCTTCCGTGTAGAAGTTGCCTGCCTGAAACACCTTCAGGGAATGGTTGGTGGATCTTCCCATTGTATCTAGGAGATTTACAGACCTTTTAACTCTCTCTCGTACTTGTCTCTTAACTCAAAGAATCTCGCTGGTGAAATTGTCTTTTGTAGCAGCTGTTTCTCTAGCGAAGTAATCTTTTGCTTAATCATAGATGATCTCATTCTCTTGGTAACAGAAGGGTTGACCGTCACCGGAGCAATTATTTCCTCTTCAAGATCTCTAATCTCCTGATCATAGCCCCGTTTTTGCGAGTAGTAACCGCTTTTGCTGATCTCTCCTAAGACAAGTTTTGCCTGAAGGTTCCTGACTTGCGATCTAAATTGGGCCATTTCTCTTCTTCTGGCCATCAGTAGGGCCTCTCTAAATGTAGCCGCTGTTTCTTCCTCCTTTCTAAATTCCTTGATTGGCTCAACTACTCTCTCTTCCTTGATTGGCTCAACTACTCTCTCTTCCTTGATTGGCTCAACTACTCTCTCTTCCTTGATTGGTTCAACTACTCTCTCTTCCTTGATTGGTTCAACTACTCTCTCTTCCTTGATTGGTTCAACTACTCTCTCTTCCTTGATTGGTTCAACTACTTTCTTTTCGTTTGCGCCCAAGTAGTAATTTGCCTCGTATACCAGCCTGATTGAGATCTTTGGACCAATGCCTGGTATCTCTTGAAGTCTTTCAGGTTTAGCCTTAGCTAGAGTTTCAATACTGTTGTAACCAGCTCTCACTAGCTTCTTAGCAGTTTTGGAACCTATACCTTTGAGTATAGGCAGTTGAGTCTTTTTGCCTTCTACTGGAGCTCCCTCATACTCAATCATACCTTCCCACTCCTCTCTATTTACTTTGACAAACCTCTTATAATAGTCTTATGATGCTTATCATATTTATAATCTTTATTGTTGATAGAGATGTGATACCAGCAAAAATCTTAATAGGAACCTAGAATCTTCAGACCGACTGAGGCAAAATAAGAGGAATTAGCTATGGGAGAATTATTATCTGACAAAATCGCAGTAAAGGCGGTCAATCTAACAAAGAAGTTTGGTGACATTTTAGCGGTTAACGATTTTAACCTGGAAGTCTACAAGGGTGAAACATTTGGATTGCTGGGACCTAATGGCGCCGGCAAAACTACTACCATACGAGTTTTAAATTGCATAATACGCCCAACTTATGGCGACGCACTAGTAAATGGTATCAGTATCTTAGAAAGACCGGATGATGTGAAGCAGATTTGTGGCCTTTTACCTGAGACTCCAGGTGTTTTTGAAAAGCTCTCAGCTGAAGAATTCCTAGACTTCATAGGCGCCTTATACAAAGTACCTCCGCAGACCCGCAAAAACAGAATAGATGAACTGTTTGGTCTTTTTGGCCTGCGGGACAGAAGAAATGATTTGTTAGAGGGCTATAGTAGAGGAATGAAGCAAAGAATACTGCTCGCAGCAACCCTTGTTCACGATCCGGAAATTCTATTCCTGGACGAACCCACCAGCTTCCTAGATCCACAAGCCGCCAGAATGGTAAAGGATCTTATTAAAATGATGGCCGAAAAGGCAAAGAAGACCATGTTTATATGCACGCACATACTTGAAATAGCTGAAGAAATCTGTGACAGAATCGGTATTATTGCAGAAGGAAAACTGATTACAACCGGTACCCCCAAAGAGCTCATGAAACGAACCGGTACATCAAGCTTGGAGAGTGCTTTCATTGAGATTACGGGCGGAAAGATTTCTATCGAAGAACTCCTCGCTTGGAGGGAGTAATCCTGTCCACATGGCTAGTTATCGCAAAGAATGAGGTTCGTCTTTGGTCGAATAGATTTAGGAGGAATCGAAAAGCATTCTTCATTGGTTTAATCATTTTTCTTGGTGTCTATGCATTTTTCCTTGTTCCGTGGCTGTACAACGCGCTACTACCCGGACTCATAATAGACATTATAGTGATTTACGGTCCGCTCATTTCGCCAACAATTGCTTCCTTCATGTTCTTGATTTTTCTCGTACTACTAATCTGGCCGCTAAACCAAGCACTTCAGGATGTTCGAGTAGGGCAAGTAGAGGTTATGATGGCAGCACCGATACGGCCACATCACATACTCTTTGGCAAATATGTCGGTAGGTTACCGACTTATTTCATAGCCATAGCAGCAATCGCACCTTGGATTCTAGGGTTCCTCGTTACTGCGTTCAGTATCAATATTCTCGGTCAAGTAATAATTCTCTTCTCGATTTGCTTGTTATTTCTTTTGTCCACGTGGATCGGCACGTTAATCTCTTCACTAGCTGAATCAAGGTTGGCCCGAAACCCGAGAGGTCGTGATATTGGCAGGGCAATACTCTTCATCGTACCAACAATATTCTTTATTTTCCTCTATCTGGTATTTCCTCTAGCGATTCAATCCCCTGAATTCTTAAGTGTGATAAAATTCTTTCCAAGTTCTTGGGCGACCAACGTAATATTACATCAAATAGGGAGTATTTTTACCTTAGATTTGCTACCTGCTCTAGGTAGTACCTTCAACATTATTTTCAACTTCGCACTCCTCGGTATTGTTGCTATCTCAACTCTGATTTTGGGCTATCGCATTGCAGGCAAAGCATATTCTCTGGAACCTACGGCGATAGCAAAAGCCAAGATAGTAGGTGAAAAAAGAGTATATGCGCTGGTTAGGAGGATTATTCCTGGCTCTTTCGGTGAAATTGTGGCAGCAAACCTCAAAGGCTCTGCAAGGCGACTGGAGGTCCTCTCAAGATTGGGATATGTCATAATAATGTCTGTTGTTGTTACAATCATGGTCCCGCTTACAACTGGAGAACTCTTTGCCGTGGAACCTGAATGGTTTATCTACATGATGAGTCTGGAATATTCAGTGTTTCAAGCACTTATGTTCGGAGCATTTGTATTATATTTCAACAAAGATACTATTTGGCTTTATCGAAAGGTTCCACATGGCATAAGAACATTTGTGGCTGCAGTTTTCGTTCAAAATGCGTTGATACTTGTCCCAGTGGGCGTGATACTAATGCTGGTTATGGGACTAATATTCAATTTTGGCATATGGACGGCTCTGGGTGTAGCCACTGTAGCTATATTCACGTTATATGCCCTCGGAATTTCAATCGGAGTAAATTGCATATTCCCGACATTTGAAGAGAAGGGAGCAAAGGTAGCATTGATAATATTCGCTTCAATGCCTTTAATTCTGCTACCATTCATGCTACCGATCTTTCTCATTGTTTTTGGCATAGGGGCCTACTTACCTGCTATTCCAGGTCTGGCTGAATTGGGGGTTGGTCTTCTTCTGTTCCCCGTCTGGATCTTACTTGAATTGTGTATCCTCTACATTGGTGTGCAAAAACTATATAGTCTGGAGTGAGAAACCTAATCAAACAACTATCCCGTATAATATGGCTTTCGAAGATCAATGGCCTTCAAAAAGAGTTCCTTTAGTTCCTTATCGCTTGCATCTTCTCTCAGTGGAGAAAGGATATCAACCAAGTTGTTGTTTCTCATAAGGCAGGGCTTAAGCTTTCCGTCACTTGTGAGTCTTATTCTGCGGCAACCCATACAGAACTCGCTATTATGAACAGGTTTGACCGTCTCCACCTCGCCACAAGGAGAAAGGAAATATTTCTTTCGTCTGTGAAAACTGCGTGTTCTAATATCCTCTGCCCGTTGAACCAGCTCTTCCTCCAATCGTTGCAGGTCAACATGATACTCTGAAAAAGACGCAGCTAAGGGTACGAATTCAATAACTTGAAGTATGATTCCCAGCTTTCCGGCAAAATCAATCATATCCCATACTTCATTATCATTTATGCCCTTCAGCAAAACCATATTCATTTTTATGGGGGTTAAATTGGCCTTTGCTGCGTTTTTTACGCCTTCTATCACTTGGTCTAATCTTCCTCCTGTTATGCGCGAAAACTTTTCCGGGTCAAGTGTGTCTAAACTTACGTTTACGCGTTTGAGCCCTGCCTTCTTCAGTTTATCTGCAAAGAAGGATAGAAGCACACCGTTGGTTGTCATAGAGACTTCTTCTATGTTTGACAAGCCCGAAGTCTGTTTAACTATCTCAATTATGTCCTTTCTTAATAGTGGTTCTCCCCCAGTAATCTTTATGTTCTTAATACCTAGTTCTGCAGCTATTCTGGCAATTCTCGTTATCTCTTCCACAGACATCTCGTCGTTTCCAGTACCACTTTCCCCTTCCCTATGGCAGTATATACAATCTAGGTTGCAGCGTTGGGTAACAGATATCCGCAAGTTATCGACTACTCTTCCGTAAGAATCTGTGATCATAGCCGCTACCCTCAAGTGATATTACAGACACTGTAAAACTAAAACTATTAATAAGCTTATTCTGATTGGCTCAATGAACTACTACTCAAGATTGAGTAGTTACCTTTAAATAGGTAGGTGAATGAAAGCTCATCGATCTGGAATGATTAATCCTATGCCGTTTAGAGAGACTCCAACAACCTTGAGAATTGCCGGTGCTGCACTATTCGCAGCTCTCTCTACACTCCTCCAGTTTGTACCTATATACGTAACTCCCTGGGGAATGGCCATAGATTTGGTTGCAGTTCCTTGGGTAATTTGCTATTTCGTATTCGGTTTTGAATCTGCACTAGTTTGCTCTCTAATAAGTTTGCCTACTGTAGGGCTCGTCGGAGGAGGCGGCTTCGTGGGTGCAATAATGAAATTTGTTGCCAGTGTATGGATGTTTGTAATTCCAACCGCTCTGGTGTTAAGAATCCGAGAAGGCCGCTATGCTATCGTGAAGCGAGTTCTGATCTTCATACTTGTATCAATAGGGGCAATAATAATACGGGATCTTGTGGCTGTTTTATTCAATTTCTACTTTGCAATTCCTGTGTTCTTTGGGATAAGCATAGAAGAGGGAGCCAGCTGGGTTGTAGGTGTATCTGAGGCATTTTTGACGGGGCTATTTGGAGAATTGAATTTGCTGCTGACTTTTGCTTTAATCATCGCGTTCTGGAATACTGTGCAGGGAGCGATAGACCTTGTTGTTTCGTGGGTTTGTGCCCGCGTTTGGTTTGCCGTTTCTACCGAGTCAACTTCGATTTCAAAAGATACTCAAACCGCCGACCCCTCTTCCGGGAACGTGGCTCCCGTACAAAAAACTGAGCAGCAAGGTAACGGCAGAATCGACTCTTGAGAGTCTAAAGCGTACTCTGCATGATGATCATATAGTCCTCGAAGCCAAACTTTTGATAAAGCTTTCTAGCTGTCTTATTGTTGACCCAGACTGTCAATCTTACATGAGTGACATTCTTGGATTTGAGATACTCAAGACTTCTTTCGATCAATTCCGTGGCAATTCCTTTGCCCCTGAAATTAGAGTGAACGTAAACATCATAAATCGTCGCCCACCGATAGCGTGTTTTAAGGCCGGTTCTTGTGTGAGTGAAGAATATGATGTAGCCAACAATCCTTTCCTCGATTTCTGCAACAAGAACTTGGTTTTCATCCTCAGCGTAAGTCTCCATAACGAATTTTCGCCAGTTCTTAACATTTGAGTCGTTGGAAAGTATGTGAAGATCACTAGCAGAAGGGTCTGACATGAAAGTCTTCCACAGTTTTGCCACTTGTTTGAAGTCTTCCATTTCAAACGGGCGGATATTCAAAACTATCACCCCGGGATACCGAGTGGAATGCTCTTGATGAGAATACTTTATTCTTTCAGAATATATCTCTATTTCTTTGAGGAATCCGCATCTTCAATAGCTTTATTACTGGTGGTTCTTTTCAAAATAGTGGATGGATGATCAGTAACGGGATTATGAATCAATTAGACTTAAAAAACATGAAAGCAGAAAAATAGACAACAAACGATATTTCGTACGAGCGGGGGTAGCCAAGTGGTTTACGGCGCAGGCCTGCTAAGCCTGTAACCCTTGCGGGTTGCGCGGGTTCGAAACTTCTGCAGAGTCGCGAAAATCCCGCCCCCCGCGCCATTAAATTCTTTGGGCTAACAGGCACCCCACGCCCTGTATGAAACTATTAGAACATATGTTCTAATAAAGCACTACGGGTGACGGCAAAAACTTAAAAGAACCGCAAAGCTTTATCGACTGGCGATATTGATTCCCTTATTGTGGATTCGGATCTCCTCTCGGTGATTGAATGTTAGAGGTCTCATAATATCAGAAGAAGACCGGTATGAATGGAAGGAGTGCCCAGAAAACGAACGGGGAAGGAAATCCGAAAATTCGGATCAAGAAGCGGGCATTCAGAATGGAAGGTCAAGAACGAGTATCAGGAATAGAAAGGTTTGTAAGAATACTCAATTACTCTGAGAATCAGAAATAGCAATATGAGAGAGATTGACATGGCAAGAACAGCGATAATTTATGACAAAGCTTATCTTAAGCATGATTCTGGACGAAACCATCCTGAACGAAAGGAAAGGCTAATTGCCATAATGAGTGCTCTAGAAGAACGAGGATTGCTTGCAAACCCAGAAGTTAGACTTATCAAACCCAAACAGGCAGTTGAAGAAGACCTTCTCCTAGCGCATACCAGAGAGTATATCAATGAGATCAAACGATTCAGCGAACTCGGAGGCGGACCCCTTACCGTGGATACGGCTGGATCAAAGGATACCTTTGATGTTGCTCTCTTGGCAGTAGGGGGCGCTCTAAGTGCGGCAGATCTTGTAATGAGGGGAGAGGTGAAAAATGCCTTTGCTTTTATTAGACCTCCTGGACACCATGCCAGCAGCGCCATGGCACGCGGCTTTTGCTTTTTTAACAATATTGTCATACTGGGCGAGTATCTTCGTAAAAACCACGGGTTGAAGCGAATTCTGTGTGTTGATGTAGATGTTCATCACGGCAATGGAACTCAGGATCTTACGTACGACAAGAACTATTTTCTGTATCTGGGTTTGCACCAGGACGGCCGTACACTCTATCCTGGAACCGGGTCTATCCATGAAATAGGTGCTGCCAAAGGAAGAGGATACAATATTAATATTCCTTTCCCTCCAGGAACAGGTGATGAAACATATCTCTCTGCATTAAAGGAAGTGCTCATCCCTCTTTCTGAACAGTATAAGCCTCAAATTATACTAGTATCCTGGGGATTCGACACTCATATTTTTGAACACCTTGCGTCCTTGAATCTGACCAGTCAAGGATGTAGTCGAGTGGCCGAAGTCCTCTTAGAGGTCGCAGACAATCATAGCGATGGTAGGCTAATCGCATTGCTTGAGGGGGGGTATAATCTGGACGCATTGTCTCGCGGCGCTGTCAACGTGGTTTCCAAAATGGCTGGAATTAATAACCAAATACAGGACAATACTGTTGAAGAACCTTCTTCTGTGAGGGAGTATATGAAAAAGGTCTTGGAACAACTCAAACAAAACTTAAAGGATTTCTGGACATTCTGATTTATGCCCTCATCTCTATTTTTCAGTGTTTCTCAATCATCTCGATTTTTACGTTCCGTTTTTCAAAAAACAAAATAAGGGGAAAGACACAATCTACTATAGTTTCATATGATTTGATTCATCCCGGCACAGAAAGCAGGGCGTGAGACTGACTCAGAACGCTTAGGGTGAGATAAATGCTAGTTGGAATAGTTGGAAAGCCAAGCTCTGGGAAGAGTACTTTCATGAACGCTGCATGTTTGACGACATATAAAACCGCAGAGTACCCATTCACTACCATCGAGCCCAATCCTGGAGTGGCCTACGTTCGAAAAGAGTGTGTTTGCAAAGAACTTGATGTCAAAGATCATCCCAGAAATTCTTTATGCGTTGAAGGTGTTCGATTAATCCCGATAAATCTATTGGATGTGGCAGGCTTAGTTCCAGATGCGTGGAAGGGTAGGGGGCTTGGAAATAAGTTCTTGGACGATCTACGGAGGGCAGATGCTTTTATTCATGTCGTAGATGCGTCAGGTTCACTAGATGCGGAGGGAAAACCAGTAGAACAAGGGTCACGAAATCCAGTTGATGATGTCAAGTTCTTGGATAGGGAGATTAACATGTGGCTAGCTGAAATAATAAAAAGAGACTGGGGTAGATTAGCCAGACGGGTTGAAACAGAAAAGACGCCCTTTGCTGAAACGCTGGCAGATCGTCTTTCAGGACTGAGTATGACTCGGATTCACATATTAAACGCAGCGCGAAAAACTCAACTGAACTTAGACAAACCATCAAAGTGGAGTGATGATGACCTCTACAGGTTTGTGGATATGCTCAGAAGAATCGCAAAGCCTACGTTGATTGCAGCAAACAAGATGGACAGACCTACAGCTGAAGAAGGACTGAAACAGCTGAAAGATGTCGAATATCCTGTAGTACCCACGTGTTCGCTTGCGGAATATCACCTCAGAAAGCTGGCAGAAGAGGGAATTGTCAAGTATCGTCCAGGAGATCGTAGCTTTGAAATGGCTGCTGTCGATAGATTACCTGAAAAAGATAAAACTGCTTTAGAACGGATTAGATCAAATATCTTTGGGAAGTACGAGGGTACTGGGGTTCAACAAGCAATAGATAAAACTGTTTTTGAATTGCTGGAGCTCGTTGTAGTATATCCCGTTGAAGATGCAAACAAGTTCTGTGACCACGAGCAGAGAGTATTGCCTGATTCTCTCCTGGTACCTAGAGGAACCACTTCCCGGGAGCTTGCATATAAGATTCACACAGATTTAGGAGAAACATTTATCCATGCAATTGATGCGAAAACCAAACAAAGGCTCAGTGAGAACTATGAACTCAAGGATGGAGATGTAATTAGGATAGTCAGCGCGAAAGCTCTGAAGTAGACCTACATCCGTAAAGGTTTCAAAGCATATTGATGAGCCTTCTTAGAATCTCTTCGTCTGTTAAGCAGTTTTCGGGGGGCTCTATGACTTTCTTGAGTCGTTTTGCTGTCATATCCATTCCTATGACGGTTCCTTCAACTTCTGTTCCTGTTATCGCAACGGGGATGATTACGTCTGCGTTTCTTGCCGTGAGGGTGTTGTTAGGGTCAATAACAATCAGAGGGACTTCTCTAAGGTTTTTGACCATTTGATGCGGGAGGTTTGCAAAAGGATCTGAACCTACGATTAATGCTGCATCGCAGATCATGTCGGATAGAGCATCTGTAACTGTAACGTGAGCAGTTGATTTCTCAGAAAAATCAACACCGTAAGGGAATCCTGTTAACTCTTTCATACTGCTTATTAATCCCATCATGTTTGCGTGACCAATCATCGGCATTAAGAAAAACCGATTTCCGTTCTTGTTTAATTGTGATGTAAATCTTACGAGAGATCTTATTGTATCCTCTCCTCCGACTTGGAGTATGCCCAGTCCAATGAAGATTACACCATACTGAGCAGACCTAATCGCATTAGCAAATCCCTTCACGTCCTCCGGATTTGCCCCGCCCAGATTATTAGGCAAATCATTGCCGGACAGGTACTCAGAGAGCCCCTCTATGAGCTTTAGGTCCCCATTTGGCCTCACTTGGACAAAGATATTGGCGGTTCTTGCTGCTCTTGTTTTTCTAACGTCTATCAAGATGATACTTCTGCTTTCTCTTCCACTTTGTGTTAGCTTACCTCTTGGAAAGGCAGTATACTTGCTGAGATGTCTACTGTGGGAATCTGCTGGGTTACTTCCCCAGTAGACGATAAGATCTGCTTCATCAAGGATCTCGTTTAAGGTTGGAGATTTGAACCCTTTCCCAAGTTCCTCTTCAATTATCTTGAGAGTAACACCATGACATATGCTAGCCGTCCCGTCTATAACTCCACCTAGTTTTTCTGCAAGTTTAATACCTGCTTTCTGAGCCTCGCAGGAAGATGTACCCCAACCGTACATAAGTGGCTTTTTTGCGTTAAAGAGAATCTCAATAGCGGCCTCCAGTGCCTTATCAAGACTCACAGACCTAAATCTACCTTTGCTTTTTATAGCAGGCTTCTGAATTCTATTCTTGCCCTTTGGACTTCTGAAGATCTCTGCACCTCTAAGACAGGCACCGTATGTATGAGTGATCTCTCCATTCTTCGTGACAACAATTATATCGTCACACAAGACTGCACACCCTGTGCAAATAACATCTTCAATAGTTTTTTCATCTTCAGCGCCCAGCTCTTCTCACCTCAGAATCTTGATTGCTTCGGTGAAACAATATACTTCGCAAACTCTACAAAGTGTGATGGGTGGCTCATACCGACGGCATCTGGATAGGTTAGCAATCTCTGCTTTACCATCTTTGACGACAAATATCGAATCCTTTTCATTATTCGTACTCAATCCCTTTGCACTTCCAGGGTTGACAAAGACATTAGGCGGACATGCTACAACGCAGTTTCCGCAGCCTATGCACTTGTCTTGGTCAAGAACGATCCCAGTTTCTCTGGCTTCCGCCAGTGGTGCAACGATGTCTTGAAGCTCAGCAAGATTTCTTTTGTATTTAGCTTCTTCAAAAAGCGGTGTGCACCTGTCTAACGTTATCTTTTGACTTACGAGTTTTACTGCAAATGCCATGCAGTTAGTTTCCCCACATTTTTTGCAGTTGGTTTGGGGCAACAATTTATACACTGAAAACGCATTGAACCCAGGCACTATTGATCCACACTCCTACAGCATCTTATGACTTACAAAAATTTAAATGATTAAGTTGTATAAGCCTCATATGAGGCCTGGTTCTTACTCCTCGCACCATTCGTATTACTTCCCGGAAATGTGGTGACCTTGGTGAAAATTGGGGTCTTCGTATGTCACTGCGGTTTTAACATTGCCGAGACTGTTGATATAAAAAAAGTCTTGAAAGAGGTAGGCAAAGAACCAAACGTGGTATGCTATGATCACGATTACTTGTGTTCGGATAGTGGTTTAAACGCAGTCAAAGAACGTATCAAGGAGGACGGACTTGATCGTGTCGTAGTTGCCTCCTGTACACCCAAGCTTCATGAAAATCTCTTTCGTAAAACCGTTGAAGAGGCCGGTCTAAATCGTTTTCTTCTGGAGATCGCAAACATACGGGAACAATGCAGCTGGGTTCACCATTATGACCCTGCTAGAGCAACCTTAAAAACCATTGATTTGATCAAAATGGCCATTGAACAGGCCAAATATCTTACGCCTCTTTCAACAAAAACCGTGCAGGTTGAAGGAAGTGCTCTTGTTATTGGGGGAGGTATTGCTGGAATAACAGCCGCCCTCAATCTGGCGAATGCAGGAATAAAAGTTTACCTAGTTGAACGCGGACCAAGCATAGGCGGACATATGGCGATGTTTGATAAGGTCTTTCCTACGCTGGATTGTAGCATTTGTGTTCTTGCTCCGTTAATGGTGGAAGCGAATCAACATCCGAACATTTCAGTGATGACCTATTCGGAAGTCAAAAGCGTAAACGGGTCAATTGGGAACTTTGAAATAGAGATTCTGAAAAATCCTCGTTATATTGATGAAGAGAAATGTGTGGGTTGCTATCAGACATGTACAGAAACCTGCCCCGTCCAAGTTCCAAACGAGTTCAACCAGAATATAGGAACTAGAAAAGCCATTTATGTGCCCTTTCCGCAGGCCGTTCCTCTTATTCCCGTGATAGATGAACAAGCATGTACAGGTTGCAGAGTATGTGAGACCGCTTGTGATAGGGAGGCCATAAACTTCAAAGACGAGCCAAAAAGCGTTAAAATAAAGGCTGGGGCGATAATTGTTGCTACTGGATATGATGTCTATGATGCAACTCGAAAGTCAGAATATGGTTATGGAAGATATGGAAATGTAGTAACTACTCTTGAGTTTGAACGGATACTCAATCCCACAGGCTCTACCGAGGGTCACATAGCAAGGCCCACTGATGGGAAACAGCCCAAAAGAATAGCATTTATACAATGTGTAGGAAGTCGAGACGAGGTAGATGGAGCACTCTACTGCTCAAGAGTATGTTGTATGAATGCCATCAAACAAGCACAAGAAATCAAGGAACGAATTCCAGACGCAGAAATCTATATCTTCTATCAAGATATACGTGCGTTCGGTAAAGGCTACGAAGAGATGTATCGTCGCGCTCTCGAGAAGGATCGCATCCGGTTCATTCGGGGGATAGTGGGCAATGTCATTGAAGACACAAAGACCAAGAATTTGTATCTCCGAGTGGAAGACACTCTTGCTGGACAGCCAATCGAAGTGGAAGCAGATCTAGTTGTTCTATCTGTAGGGATGAGAAGCTCCGATGGATTAGACAAGCTTGCTTCGCTGCTAAATCTTGCCAGGAGCTCGGATGGCTTCTTGCAGGAAGCGCATCCTAAATTAAGGCCCTCTGAGACCATGATTTCAGGAATATATCTCGCTGGCTGTGCCCAAGGTCCCAAAGACATTCAGGACACCGTCTCTCATGCAGGAGAGGCAGCAGCCAAAGTTATCGCATTACTGACCAAAGGAGTAATTGAAGTTGACCCCATCACACCAATGGTCAGCATAGACGATTGCACTGGTTGTGGGTTATGTGAAAACGCTTGTTCTTACAGTGCGATCACGATCAATGACAAGAAAGCCACTGTTAGAGAGGCTGCTTGCAGGGGGGGAGGGGCGTGTGCCGCCGCCTGTCCTGTTTCTGCAATTGATATTCCATTATTTACGGATCTCCAGATATCATCGGCAATTCAAGCTATCCTCAAGGAGAGGCAAGAATATCCGCTTATCATAGGGTTTCTCTGCAACTGGTGTGGGTATGCTGGGGCGGATATGGCCGGCGTTAGCAGATTCCAATATCCTACAAACATTCGACTAGTTAGGGTTATGTGTTCTGCTCGGGTCAGTCCGCTTTTTGCCTTGAGGGCTTTGACTGAAGGAGCCGACGGTGTTCTCATAGCCGGTTGCTACCCACAAGATTGCCACTATGGAGATGGATTTGAAAAGACATCACAGAGAATTGATTTTCTAAAACACGTTCTGAGTGCCTTTGGTTTTGACGACAAACGTATAAGATTGATTAGCGTTTCTGCCTCAGAGGGGGAGAAATTTGCCAGGGAAGTCGGAGATTTTGTAAAGACATTAAGTCCTCTCGGACCGGTAGGCTCTGAGTTTGAGAAGGGGGTAAAAAGATGAAGGTTGAACAGAGCCTGGAGTTTACTGACAGCGAGATGAAGCTTACTTGGAAAATGGACAAACTGAAGAAGAGATTGGTATACGTAGCAGATCATTGCTTTGGCTGTATTCTGTGCGAGGTTTCATGTCCAGAGCTAGCTATCCAACTAGGTCCAATACCCGAAATTGCTACTGGCGAACTTAAAGCCCCCCCAATCCTAATCGATCAAGATAAGTGCATTTATTGTGGAATATGTGCAAACGTCTGTCCTCCACACGCAATTGATTTTACTTTCAACGATCAATCCGTAACAGAGATGGAAGAGTATCCACGGCTCTTGGGATCGATCAATATTAAGGATGATTGTATTCCCTGTCTCCTTTGTGAAAAGGTATGCCCGAGAGAGGCCTTCAAATTAGATCTCAAAGTTGAAAAGAAGGATAATTTAGTGGTTTACAAGACCGAACCGGGCAAGGTAGAAGGAATCATCGAGATAGATAAGGAAAAATGCACTTATTGTGGTCTCTGTGAAGAGTTGTGTGACGCAATCAGAATAAACTGGATTGAACCTTCAGGTGAATCACTTATACCGGCTGATGATATCGTTGTAGACGAGGAGAAGTGCGACTATTGTGGTCTTTGCGAAAAGATTTGTCCATCCGAGGCAGTTAAGGTAGAATGCAAAACTGAGACGGATCGCGAAGTAAAAGAGCTGGTAATAGAGGGAAGTTTAGAGCTGGATGAAGAGAAATGTGTGTACTGCGGTTGGTGTGCTCTTGTGTGTCCTGTCGATGCTGTTGAGTTCGATAAACCGTTGAGAGGAGACATCTCCATCACAGAACTGGAAAAATGTGATCCAATGGGATGTAAGGCCTGCATAAACATATGCCCCTCAAAAGCTTGGTATATCCCCAAGACTCCTGAACACAAGCGAAAGCACGGGAAAATCGCAGTAAATAAAGACGTTTGCATATTCTGTGGTTCATGTCAAAATGCCTGCCCTGAAAATCTAATTGCCGTTGTTCGAGACGAAATCAAAGCAACGAAGGTGCCAAAAGCCCCGTGGCTTAATTCTTGGAAATGTGCTTTTGATAAAATCATCGGTAAATCCTCTTATGCTCCACAGATCCGTTTGATTCCCTTGAAGATTTCTAAGCCAGTAGAGAAGCCGATGCCAATTAAGCCACTGCCAAGGATAAGTCCAAAGGCTAGAGAAACCCTAAAAAACATAGGCGATATTCTTTACAAAGAGCTAAGAACTGC
>JBHLPL010000152.1:0-2504 GCA_048939465.1 Promethearchaeota archaeon
AAAGAATATGAAGAAAAGCTCTCGCAGATAGTTGAACCCAAGAAATACTTTGAAAGATCAACCGAGCTCACTGAAGCAGAGCAAACGAAGATAATCTTCAAAATACTAGCAGAACAAGAAGACACGCTCTCCAGAGATATAATAGTAAAAGAAATACTTGACATGGAACACTTTAATGATTACATGAAGAGCATCATACGAGTTTTCAAAACACCAAGCCTCATGGGATATAAACCAACCTATAAATCCGATTACATTTGGGTAACTGTGGAGACCCCTCCGAAGCTATGGAGTGAAGACCTAACACAAGAGCTGTACACTTCACTTGCAGGATACGTTACCAGCGAGGTGTCACGAACAATAACCGTCCGGGTAATCGAAGCTCGGGACCCATGGACAACTAGAATCCTAGTTGTAGGTGGTAGAGGAAAGCCAGAAGACCTTGAAGCATTTGATGAAATGCAACTCCTGTATAGCAAAGCTAACGATTTCGAGAAGAATTTCTCTCGTTCCTATCTCCTTGAACATGGAGTTTCAGCAAAACAACTTGTTGACGAGATAAGAAATAACAATCAGGAGAAGAAGCAAAGCGCCACCAAGGATTAGCCCTTAATCTTCTACTAAACTCTTAACGATTACTTGCCATTCTTCCGCATTTATAAAGCCACGATCTATTGCGTCACCTTTTATCGCATCTATATCTTTCTCCATCGAGGCGAACATCTCAGTTACATCGAAGCCTCCCACAAACATAACAACATCTATTCTGTCACTTGTATCTTCTACGTATATAGGATCACTGAAGTAGATAGATTTGAGGCTGGCTTTGTCCTTAAACCAATTAACTATTGATAACTCAATTTTTTCCCTTGGAAGTTTGGTCTTCAATTGAGAAGGAATGCTAAGAAGAACATAGAGCACCGATGCACTTGACAGGTCAAATGTTAAAAGAGGTCTGAGTAATGCGGCGGAGAGCACATTTTCTACTGAGTCATAAATCCTAAGGCTAGCCCCTGTGGCGGATAGAACCGTAAAAATTTTGATATTAAAAGACCTCGACAATTCAGAGAGTTCTTGAACGAGTGTTTCTTTTGCAAGTAGTAATTCTAGTAGATAATTGAGGAATATGTTGCCCGTTATCTTGGTGCCTTCTCTGTTGACTCCCACGTAATTTTCAAGATTTTCCCTGTTTATGAGCAAAACTGGTGTAGAGTCCATGGAGACGCTTATTCCAATGGATGAAAACGCGTTAAAGTGTACATCTGGTGGCTGTAGTTTTGATGGCAATACTGCTAATGATACCGAATTTATGTTTAATAGTTTCAATTGTGAACTTAATGAGGGCAACAGAGCACTGCCAACACCATCCCATATAGAGGATACAATAATTGCTTGGCGTACACTGTTTATAGGTTTGTCTTTGAGGCGCGCGATAAATGCGTCATTTTTTATGATGTTAGAGTAAACATGAAACCAAAAATATGTGTCAAGTTTTGTATCTAAGCCTAGAATGTTATATGGCTCAAGACGGGATTGACTCCATTTTCTTATATCCTTGCTTGATTTGCCAATAAAGATGGGCAAAACGTCATCAGTTTTTTCTATGAAAGGTCCTTTTAAAAGAATCTGGATGGGATATTCACCAATACATATGATAGCTTGCGAAGGGGAAAATATCTTTATTTGGTCAATGTGTTTTCTGATGCTCTCCATAACATCAAAATGATGCTGGTCTTTACCAATAAGCAATTGGTCAATGTGTTTTCTGATGCTCTCCATAACATCAAAATGATGCTCACTGATTTCCATTAATACCTTCCACAACAAGCTTTAAGAACGGTTAAGCAAATTAAAGCTTTACATTGATTTGCCTTGAAATCTCTACGTAATTTGCCCATTTTTCATCTACGAGATTGGTACAGAAAAAGAAAGCAGAGAAAAAAAGAAGAGATGGAACGTGCGCTTAAACAGAAACCGCTTAGGATATTGACGTTCGTAGTAACATTAGTTGGCATGATGTTGGGTTTATCCTTAATCCCAATTTTTCCGCAACCCTTACCGCTGCTAATATCCTTTCTGATAGCTTTTGCTGCATTCATGAACCACGCGCGTAGTGGTATGACGGCGGGGTGCCTAATTCTTGGATTAGCAGTAGTATACCACATGTCGAGGATAAATATTATATCGCAGATGAGTACGATGCCTTTAGTTCGTCTAGCCGTGATTGTTGCCATTCCAGCAGTGTTTTTTATCCTGCCGGTAATATTTTATCGCTATGAAGACGCTATCGCCATCAATCTAGGTATTATTGCAGCAACCCTTCTTTTCTTCAGTGAAACCTATTATCTTGCCATACCTTTAATCTTGGTTGTAGCAGCACTCTATAAAAAGACTAAATTAGGTCTCACTGTTTCATACTATATGCTGATTTCATTACCACTTCAAGTAATGTACTATTTGAATTATGTTCTTAGTCTAAGTAATCCAGAATGGTGGGAAGATCC
>JBHLPL010000090.1:0-7878 GCA_048939465.1 Promethearchaeota archaeon
AGGGTTTCTTAAGAATAGGACACCAAAGAGCAGGGTCGGAGCCGAAAGGATCAGTACAAATGCAAATGGAAGGAAGGGAGATATACCATATAAGAATCCTCCAATCAATGGACCAAATATAAAGGAAATATCGAATATCGCGTATTGAAGCGCAAAACCCGTACTTCTTTTATCTCTGGGAGAGAATGCAGCTATCATAGCAAACTCGGTATTGAACCTCAAGGCATTTCCTACGGAGAAAGGAATTTGAGATAAAAGGACATCAACGAGGTCCGATGCTCGTATGAATAATATAATGCCTAGAAGATAGAAAGGCACCGCGAGTAACAAAAGATTTCTCTTGCTGTACTTGTCCACAATCCTCCCTGTCGGGATCTGAGCTATTGTATTGACTCCTATGGAGAATGATATCCAGATTCCTAGCTCTACAACTGTAAAACCAAGTTCCTCATCAAGATAGATGGCCATAAATGCATTTATGGAAGCAAGGATAAGCGATGCCAATATGATGAACCCATAGAGACCTAGAATAGACTTGCTTCGAAAACCAAGAGCTTGCTCGGGTTGATAGCTATCGTCTAGATTGCCACGAGCTTTGGGATTTCCCGTTATTGATTCCTCTGGGGTGTTTGCTGACACGGAAACTGGCTCATAAGTTTCTCTTAGCATTAGCCAACGAATAGCCGTTACAGTCATCATGACTGCTCCTGATATCACAAATAAATAGGGCAACGATATTAGGTACCGAAGATGTTCCGGCACCGGGCCAGCAAAGTAGATTATGAGAAAGGCAGCCAGCAATGGTGCTAAGATATTGAAGCCCCCTCCTATTGTTTGAAATACACCATTTGCAGTGCCTCTCCTATCCGAAGGAACTGACTCGGCCATCATAACCTGCATTGGGTTAACGTAGGCAGCGTGCAAAAGCTGTTGAATGAACACAGGAATCATCAATAAAACCCATGAATTGAAGAGAATGAAGCTTGTGTAAGCAACACCAGTCAAAAAGGTTCCTACTATAACAAAAGGCTTTCTTCCCCTCCTGTCGCTTATTCTTGCAAAGAGGATGCATGACAGAGCATGGGCCGAAGTCGTGACTGCAAGAAATATGCCGATCTCAAAGGTGCTGGCTCCAAGATCACGAATATATAGATTAAGAAAATTGTTCCAGCCAAAGAAGAGGATCATCATTCCCATTGTTACACTAAGGACATATATGTTTCTCCAAAGACTCTTATTAACGCTGAAGGATGATTCTTCTGAAGCTTTTTCATTAACATCCTTTTCATTAGCTTTACTCAATCTACCTCACCCCAAGGGTGCGTTATTTAGGGATCATATGGTATAAAAAAATATGGAGAGGTTTGTATTATCTTTGATGAATGGAATGTTATAATAGGCCCCCCTCTGGTTTGCTCATGACTTGACGCATCGCAATCAAATGAGGAAGTTGACATGGTTTTGCCTTTCCCCCTTCCTTGTCTGTAATCTTCCTCCTCCAGTCTACATCATCATCGGGACCTTGGTAATCTTAGACTTCTTTATGATCTTCAAATGAGCAGGGGACGTCTTAGCACCAAAGCAACTTGTTCAGGTTTCAGTACGTTTCTTGGGGACCCTATATCCTTTGTTACGTTCCTTACCTTCATTTTTACTACAAACAATTCTTTCAGCTCCCCTATCATTTTATGCCTATCAATCCATTATGATAGACATGATAATAATATCATCATCATGGATATATAAAGGTTGTGTTTTTAGTCTTTTATACCCAGATATAAGTAACCAAACGTTTAAATAGTAATTAGCTATACATCAAATAACTAGCTACATATGAGAATGGCGATTTGAAATGAAGCCCTTGAAAATAATCAGGGATCCGGAATCCTGTCAGTTGGTCGGAGATGAGACCAGACGAAAAGTGATTTTCCTTCTCAGGGCAAAACCAATGAATGTAAGCCAGATTGCTGAAGCCTTGGAATTGTCTCCCCCGACAGTATATCACCACATTCAAAAACTAAAAAAGGCCGAGATGGTCGAGGTGGCTTATGAGAAGAGATGTGGGCACCTCATCGAAAGCTACTATCGAGCCACAGCAGAGGTTTTCTATTTCATACTCGGTGAATCTCCACACGCTGCAAAATCACACAAGGAAGCTGTAAAATCCATAGTAGAAGGTCTAAGAAGACTTGGCTTTAATGTAAAATACGATGAGAAAATTGCTGGAGAAATCGCTGCCGTGGAAAAGAGGTTGGATAGCTTTAAAGATAATGAGGAATTCATTGAAAGCGTCTCCAAGTTCGACGACATTAATCCGATATATAGACAGAGTATCGTGTGGATCGCGAAACTCCTTTCTGCATCCGATAAAGAGTATGACGACAGACTTAACCTGCAAAAGAAGTACAGAGAGCTCTATAAGTCCTTGAAGGAGTCGAACCGAAGTCAATATGCTGCTCCTATTTCCATTTCCTAACTGTTGATGATTTAAGAGACTAATACTCCAAAGTCCTTCTATGGTGCAAGAGGGTGACAAATCGTGAGACGTATCTCATTTCTTCAAAGACTTCCTCAAACATACTATACGTTTCGTAGGACTCACTAATTCCTGAACATCCCCCGAACTTTTGATCAGAAGATCGCAAGCAGGTTCTGATTGAAAGATTTTCGCATCTTATTCTTTATGCACATTAAGTCAATCGTGGAATCCACTTCGCTACCCTTTTTTTATACTCTAGATAGTCTTTACCAAAGGTCTTTTCAAGTACTGTCTCTTCATAATTCGCCAAATAGTCATAGATAATGATAATGATAATCCATGGGATGAGAGATACTGGCGAGACAGTCAGAAGGATGAATGAAAGGTACATTAGAATCGTACCAAGGTACATCGGATGTCTAACGTAAGCGAAAACTCCATCAGTTACGAGAGCTAAGGGTTCATGTTTTTCACTAGATATGTGTTTTTGGCCAAACAAAGCTTGATGAGACTTTGCCATTAACACGAAAGCGAGTGCCAGTACGATGAGGAACAACGCAATGCGAATAACCAGCGGCATGAGACCTGCAAACCCTGTCGCAACCTTAAGGACAAAGAAGTCCAGAATCAGTACAGCAAAGAACATGAAGAATGAGGCAATCTGCAGGGGATGATTCTTTTTGTGTTCTAAACCCCTCATATGATTCTTTCTTTTGGAATTCAATACGCAACCTCCTTAATATGAAGATTACCAATTGGGGGGGTCTATCGTCTTTCTACCTTTAAGAATGTTAGGCATGATGAGCTATATTTTAAGATCGTAGGTCTTTTCCATCCATCTTCTGATTCAATGACTGTCAAGAGCTAACAGAGATCAAGTATTCTACGCGTTATCAGAAAGTGTAGCACAAAGGGAATAAGTGAAAAACATGCTAACTATATGAACAAGAAACCTAAGGTGGCAGTTTCAATGACTTGTGAAGAGACTCTGGATCAGTATGGTTTAATCATTGAAGAGAAGATTGGGGAGTGCTTCTCTGGGATCTTGGATGAAGCGCAATCCTATCATCCCTTTATAGCGGAGGTTTATGCTGCTTTGAAGGAGTATGTGCTTAGAAAAGGGAAAAGACTTGCCTCCTACAGTACGCTTCAAGCATATAATGGTTATTCGAATGGCGTCGATCATCGAATTCTGAAGGTCTGCGTGGGAATAGAACTCTACCGTCACTGCATTCTAATTCATGATGATCTTATCGATAGGGATGATCTTAGGAGAGGAAAAAGAACTATCCACAAATCGTTTTCTGAGAGACGAGATGAACGATTTGGTGAAGGAGTTGCTGTCTTTCTCGGTGACGTGCTTTATGCATTAGCTGCTGAGGTGCTAATGAATTCAGGCTTTGAGGATTATAAGCTTGCCAAGGTTCTTCAAACTCTGTCTGAGGGTTATCGTGAAGTAAACGAAAGCCAGATCTTGGACCTGCTTTTTGAAGGCAAGGAAGTAAGCGCAGATGAATGGTACGTTATGGCATCCAAGAGGGCCGCGTCCCTATTTAAGGTAACAATGCTGGTAGGTGCGATTCTAGGTGGTGCCACTGAAAGAGACTTAAAGCTCTTGGAAGAAGCAGCCTTAAACATCGGATACTCTTTCGATATTCAAGATGATATAATCGATACTTATACGTCTGAGGATCAGTACGGTAGGCCACCATGCAGAGATTTCGCATTAAGCAAGAAGCCTTTACACATTGTATATGCTTTAGATTCCAAGAACCAGAAAGAATCTGAGACCTTAAGGATGCTACTATGCAAGAAGCCTGGTGCAGAAGAGATTGACCTGGCAAGATTAATAATCAAGAAAAGTGGAAGTCTGGATGCGTCCAAAGAAAGGTCAAAGCTACATGCTGAGAAAGCAAAGGCACTTATCGAAAGCACGAGGATGAATGAAGAAACTAAAAGATCTCTCAGTTCCCTTATCGACTATGTAGAAGAAAGCCTGGACTGGTACAAATAGTAGGGGTCTCAGCCCATAGTCTCAAGCAAGAATGTTTTTCCTAGTACTGACATAACACAAAAAAGGTAGAAGCCCAAGAAGAATCAGAAAAAACAAAAGGGAGCATGGAGAGGAGGGAAAGAGAATTAACAAGAAGAGAGATAGGCCTTCTGTGTCGCCTAAATACACTTTGAACTCTTCTTTTAAACGGTTCAGTCAACGCAACAATATATTTGGTCGCTTGAACTGGGACAAATCATTTGATGAGTACGATGTCAGTATGTATTCTCGAATTCCGTCGATTCTTTCTCAAAATGCTCCAGGATATGACCGTATTGACTTCGCCATGGCTTTAAGCTCTTGGGCAGTATACAACTATTTCAACGGAGCTTTCTCCTGGAAGAAGCTTGGGGATACACAATCAGTTATGGCAGAACCGACGTTGCCCAGGTACGAGATAAAAAAGGGAAACATTGGAAGTTTTACCACGAAGATGAAAGCTGCAGTCAAAGCGTCTGGAGCATCACTTGTGGGAATAGCACCATATGATGCTAGATGGACCTATACCCGCGATAGGCAGAACAATCCTATTGAACTCCCTAGCAAGATGACTTCTGTAATAGCCCTGGCCGTTGAAATGGATCCGCTGGGCCTGGGAACCTCTCCAACACTAATTTCCAATCACGCTACCGGCATAGGATATTCAAGGATGGCATTTTTAGTCTCAATAGTAGCGGAGCTAATCCGAAATCTAGGTTATGGGGCCATACCGTGTGGAAATGACACCGCCCTGTCGATACCAATTGCTATCGATGCAGGATTAGGACAGCTGGGACGAAATGGTCTTTTGGTTACCAGGGAATTTGGCTCCAGAGTCCGCCTTTGCAAGGTTCTTACGGATATGCCGCTCGAGCATGACAAACCAATAGATTTTGGCGTCACTGATTATTGTCGTCGCTGCAAGGAATGTGCTGAAGCTTGTGAAGCTGAAGCGATCTCTTTTGACGATGAACCTTCCTTTCGTACTACGTGCATCTCCAACAATCAAGGAATCTTGCGATGGGCCGTAGATGTAGAGAAATGTTATCGATTCTGGATTGAGAATGGTGGGGATTGCTCTACATGTATAGTAGTCTGTCCGTTCAACTTGCAGACAGGGGGCAAAAGGGACGTTCGGCCGGAAGAGTTCTGGGAGCATGCCGAAAAGAAATGATCGTGCAAAGAATCAAGCGTTATCACCCTCAGACCTGCTTCAGAACTCTAAAGGAAATTGTATTCTGCGCAAATAAGCTCTGAAGAATTCTGGTTCATGTTCACTTCCAGATAAAGAGAAGAGTATTATAGATTTTTCGATTTGTATAATCTGGACAGAAGTCAGGCTAGAAGGATTTGAATTTTTCTTTTTTGGCCTTGCAGATGGGGCAAATATCCGGCGCGTCGCCTTCAACAGTGTATCCGCAGACTTGGCAGATTTGAACGGGCCCCAAATCCACATCTTCCCCTCGATCTACAGCTTGCTTAGCCTTCTGATAAAGGCTAGCGTGAATCTTCTCTGCCTCGAGGGCCCAGGCGAAGCTCGTCTCCGCTCCTTTTTCGCCTTGGAACTCAGCAACCGCTTTGTAAGCGGGATACATCTCATTGATCTCGAACGTTTCTCCGTCAATGCCGGCCTGAAGATCTTCAGAAGTGCTTCTGGATCCAAAAACAGCCTCAGAAACAGTGACTGATCCTCCTTTGCTCATAATGTTCCTGTAGTGGTTGGACGCGTGAATCCGTTCAGCAGAGGCCACGGCTGTGAACAGTCTGGCAACATTCGAGTATCCTTCTTCCGTTGCCCTTTTGGCGAAGATCGTGTATCTCATATTCGCTTGGCTCTCACCCGCGTAAGCGCTCTTGAGGTTGGCTTCAGTCATATGTCTAACCATTTTCCTCATCTCCTATCTTACTCTCTTTCCTCTTTGAATTCTAACAGACAGATATTTCAAAAAAGGAATATATAAATATCTCATTACAATGCCTCCTGTTAAGCATAAAAGGACAATGCACACATAATCTTTCTTCGTTCAGCAGACAGAAGGGGGAGTCTGAAGTGTTGAAAGGCGCACATTTTCTTCTGACTTATGCCTGTAATCTGGAATGTGACCATTGCTTTGTATACAGCGGCCCTAACGTTGAGGGAACCTTTACTCTGAAGCAAATCAGAAGTGTTCTTGATGAGCTGGCCAAGATCGGGACAGTGAAGCATGTATATTTTGAGGGGGGCGAACCATTTCTTTTCTATCCTCTGATGCTCGAGGGAATTAGACTCGCTCAGGATCTTGGGTTTAAAACCGGAGTCGTAACTAACGCATACTGGGCGATTTCTGAAGAGGATGCTGAGCTTTGGCTAGCCCCACTCCACAAACTGAGAGTTGCAGATATCAGTATCAGCGATGATCTATTTCATTATGAAAATGAAAAGTCAAACCCTGCTAGACTTGCTTTGAAAGCTGGAAGGAAGTTAGGGATGCCCGCCAGCGTGATAACGATTGAAAGACCCGTAGTGGAGAGCATAGACAAGGAACAGCCCAGAGGAAAACCAGTTGTTGGAGGAACCGTCATGTTCAGAGGAAGAGCGGTTGAGAAGCTGATCGAAGGCCTTCCTAAAAGACCGTGGGAGGAATTCACAGAATGCCCATACGAGGACTTAGAAAATCCCGAAAGGGTACATCTTGATCCATTTGGCGAAGTCCACATATGTCAGGGATTAAGCATGGGTAACATGTGGAAAACCCCTCTGTCAAAAATCATTGAAACTTATGATGCAAGTTCCCACCCCATTTGCGGACCTCTGGTTAGGGGAGGACCTGCTCGTTTAGCCAAAGAATACGATCTTAAGCATGACGATGAATATGTCGATGCTTGTCACTTCTGCTATCTTATTCGGAAGGAACTATTGACTTCTTTTCCGAGGTACCTTGCACCGCGGCAGGTTTATGGACTTGATTAGTGACGAGAAACCGTTATATTATGCAAGAAGCTTTGCCTAAGGACTGGATCAAACTGTTTTCAGGCAGAATTACTGCCCCCAGGAACAGAGTCCTGCAATTATTGCAGGGAGCCTTCCCGAATTGAGGGCGACATAATGGTTAATTATAAATATCTGAATGACCATATTGCTTATATTCAGATTTTTTGAAACGATTTTAGCGTTTCCGTGATATCCAAGCAATTATCCCCTTTACCTCAATATAAGCAATCAGTCCAGACCAGAAAAACACTCAATGACAGTTTGGTCCTATACAAAGCGATTGAACCGGTCAATCCTGAAGATAAGGAATGTAAGGGTTCAGGATAGAGAAAAGCTAAGATACGGGAAATCTTAAGGAGGAATATCTGGAAATGTCTGTAGGGGAAATATCCAAGA
>JBHLPL010000091.1:0-7847 GCA_048939465.1 Promethearchaeota archaeon
TATTCTTCGCGCCACACGCACCAACTTGTGCACAAAATTATATAGGAAATTCAATAAAAGCTTTCAGGATGCCTACAATATAGTACCTGTAGGGGGTAGAGGATTGGACATTCAAAAGGCAATAGCCTTCATTGAACAAAAAGGAACCAAACTGGAGAGGTATCGGTTGAGGTATTTGCTTGGCAAAGAGAAAGACAGGGATTTCCCGTTGAGATATTTGAAGGGACTCCAGAACAATGACGGAGGATTCCCCTATGAAGATAGGAGAGGTAAACTGAGCAGCATTAACTCTACGGGCATCAATCTTGCTCTTATGGTTGAACTAGGATTGAAAGAGTCAGATATCTGCAAGAAAACTGTGAAATATCTTTTAGACGTCCAGCATGAAGATGGGAGCTGGGACGAGAACAAAACAATTAATAAGTACGATCCTCCGTTTTGGAACACTCCCGGGGATTTAAAGACTAAGATGTGGCTGACTGCCAATATCTCGAACTATCTAATTCAACTGAGTTACAAACAATCACAAGCCTTAGAAAAGGCCAAGCAATTTCTCCTCAAAAATAGAGACGAAGAAGGGAAATTTGCAGGCTTTTTACATTCAACATGGATAGCAATAGGCGTCTTCGGACAATTAGAAGGGATTGATTCCGAAATCGTGAGGAAGGCACTAAAGGTGATGGATCAAAACCTCGATCGTCTGGAGGATGGAGCCTCAGACTTTGTTTGGTTCCTAGAGTGTCTTTATGTTGCCGAAATTTCCAGAGATAATCATCTGGTTCGGAAGTGTATAGACAAGCTGAATGAGCTACAGAGAACTGATGGAGCATGGCCTTCAGGGAATGGAGAGAAATACACAGCTTCCACGACTCTGGCTGCATTAAGGATTCTGAAGATGTACGAAGTCTGGTAGGAATATTGGTTATGAGGATGTTCCTTAGGTTGGGACTCAAGGAATAGAGAACTCATATCGAAGAACCGCAAAAAAATTGGCCCAAAGACTCATGAAATGATTATCCTATTTCCTTTGGAACGCAGCTTTGCGTTTGATTCTCATTCCTGATTCCTTACTCGGTTCGGACTCCACACTTGGAGGCTTGCCTTAACTCTCAACATCGAAACGATAGTGAACCTCTTGAAATTGCTTTGTGAGCTTGTGTACTTGCCTCTTGATCAGCTTCGAAGGCACTTGCTCGACCAAAAGCTTGCTGATTAGTTCTGCTATCTGAACCATCTTCTCCTCACGCATTCCACGTCTTGTGACTTCTTGAGTTCCTAGACGTACACCGGCATCTGCGATAATGTCTGCTTCCTCGAGGTGATCGCGAATCTGATGGCCATGTTCTGGTTTTTCCATTTCGAGGAGAACTTGGTGGGACTTAGTATATCCTTGGGTTGCACCTACAATGCTGATGCCGCGTTCATGAAGATTTCGTGCTAAGGTCTGAGCGTTTCCTACAACCTGTTGAGCATAAGCTTTGCCGAAACGAAGCATCTCAGCCAACGCCATAGCAAGAGCTGCGACCCGGTGATGGTGATAGTTATCGACCAAGACTGGAGGAGATCGGAGAGTTAAATCAATCTTTTCAGCCAGCTCCATGTCCTCTCGAACAAGCAGAATCCCTCCTTGTGGTCCCGGAAAAGTCTTATGCGTGCTCCCCAAGAGTATATCGGCACCTTCCTTAAAGGGATTTTGAAACTGTTCACCTGCTATCAGGCCAAGCACGTGTGATCCGTCATAAGCTAGCGTTGTGCCCACACTGCTGGCTACCTCTGCCAACTCTTTAACAGGATGCGGAAACGGAAACAGACTGGCCCCCAAAATGGCTAGCTTTGGCCGAACCTGCTCCAGAAGCTCGATAGCCCCCTCTGAATTCATGGTAAACCGATCCTCGTGGTAGGGGAAGTAATGTAGGTCCAGAGGGAACCGAGCCTGCAGGTTAAGAGGATAACCTCCATTTTCAAAGCTGGAAATCAAAATCGAATCGCCCGGCTCACATAACCCCATCACGACGGCCATCAGCGATAGATGACCAGATAAGGGTCTCACATTTGCATATTTTGCACTGAAGAGGTCTTTTGCTGCTTCCGCAGCCAGTTTTTCCACTTCTTCAGTGTATTTCTGTCCTCCGTACCAAGGTTCATCCCAGGCGTAACGATGTCCGAAATCTGATGCCAGCATACGACGGACTTGCGGACTGGTAATATTTTCTGACGGAATCAGATTGAGAGAACGAGCACGCCATTCTTCGTGCTGGTTAAGAAGTTGAAGAAGTCTGTCGGAGATTTTGGAACCCATCTTAAAACACCACAAACAGCTTCCTTTACTCTTTCATTTCGTATTGATTTTTCTACATCTTAGATGAAAGATTTCTTTTTCTGATATACTTTCTAATACTTCAAATCCTGAATTTGCAGTCTTAGCCTTGAAATACTCAATATCCTGTTCTTTGTTCCATCGTGTTCCATAACCAGTTGAGATCATTTTATCCTTGATTTTAACCTTAAGCTTAATGCCGAAGATGTCTTTTTTTCCATCAAACCTTTTTGGAATAGTCAGATCCCATAGGAAAAAGTCCCCATTGGGTTTTAGAACTCTATGAATCTCTTGCAAGACCTTTCCGTGATCAGAAGGCATCATGTACATCATCGAAAAGAAGGCAGTAACAGTATCGAACGTCTCTTCCAAGAACTTCAATTCTCTGGCATCCATAACTATCTTTAGACTCCTTTTGTCTCCGTTGTCAATCGCTTCTTCCAGCTCACTCCTGCGGATATCTATAGAAACTACTTTCTCTCCTCCAAGCTGACCTATCACCCCCTCACCTCCGCCTCCGATATCCAATATTCTTCCACTTAATTCAATATTCGACAGGTCAACGACTTGCTCTCCCATAACAAGAACCTTCTCTTCCATTACTTTCCCTCCAAATCGGTAACTGGAAAAATATATTATAGGTCATGCAATTATTAAGATATGGGCCGCTCGTAGAGGGGAATAAGAATGGTGGATAGAGAAGAAGAGTCGGACTGGACGAAGGAGCTTTTCGAGAAGTGTCCAGAGCTATACCTTGAAACATTGGAAGAACGTATCTCTCAAGCGAGGGGGGAAGTCGATATTCTATTGATGTATCTGAAGGAACAAGGATTCAGGGCGAAGAACATCCTAGATCTCAACTGCGGTATCGGTAGACATTCGATAGAATTGGGAAAACAAGGGGTTGATGTGCTGGGAACGGACCTATCGCCGTATTATGTTGAGATTGCCAAGCTAAGAGCAGAAAAGGAGAGCCTGAGCGATAAGGTGGTTTTTCGCGTCGCAGATATGCGAGAAATTGCAGAAGTTCTTTCTGATGAGGAACCGTTTGACGGAATAATCAACCTTTTCACCTCATTTGGCTTCTACGACGATGCAACTAATGATGATATTCTGCGCCAGTGTTGCCAGCTTGTAAGACCTGGAGGATTCTTCTTCCTAGAAATGATTAATAGGGATTGGGTTGTCAACAACTTCCAGGAACGAGGCTTCTCCTGGTTTAAGAATATGGTTGTTCTAGCAGATAGCCGTTTTGATCCGAATACTTCACGTATGTATGACATATGGACGTTTCTGGTAAGACAGGATGATGCGCGTTTCATTCTTGAAAAGCAGATCACGATAGATCATCGTATTTGGAGCCTCCATGAGCTTATTGAGACGTTTGATAAAACTGGCTGGCAGTTTAAGGCCGTATATCCGGGATTTCATGAGCAACGGAGCGACGTTCCCATATTGGAGACGAAACACATGCTGTTTGTTGGAAAGAAGCAGAAGTGAATCAAAAAAGCAATGCGGGATTGACCCCTCTTTTTCAGAAAAGATCTCTAGTTTGCCAAGTGGTTTTTGATTCTTGTGCGTCGAGTCTTCCACGATTCTCTTTCGGACAACCCTGTTATCGGATTATTGAAGAGTCGCGAAAGAAGATAGCGTGCTTATTCCAAAAAAGGCATCAGTTATTTTGCCTTGCTGAGGTTAGAAACAAAGATTGGGTAACTAGTCAGCAGGTTCAGAGTCGAGTTCCTTTTCCAGTTTCTCTAAGTGCTTTGTTACCGCTGCACGAATTAGGTCTGCTCGGGAAGAATATCCATACTTAGCGACTATTCTACGATGTCTGATGATTTTATCAATATACTTTATCATTTCTGTTGGCAATGCGATTGTTGTATGTTCTCTGGGCATTCCAAACACCTTTAGAATTAGCATCAATACAACCTACGATATATAAATCTTTTCCGATGAACTGAACTGTCTAATCAACTGGCCTGAAGTTCTTTGAATAGAAAAACTTATTTGTTACTTCACGCATAATTATTTTAGCAAACATATTTGTGATACCTTTGTTACGAACCGCAGTATTCATGCATTGAAACAGCATCGCCGGGGAGAGGGGAGAGGGGGAAAACCAAAAAGTCCCTTTTGGCAAGCTTTCTTGTGTCTTTGACGGAGTGCTGAAGAGAGTCTCAGAGAAGCCTGAAGTCTTCTTTTATTGTGTTCAAGACAACCCGAGTATTTGTTCTTTCAACATATTCCATGTTAAGGATTTCTTTGATGAATCTGTTCAATTCCTTTCGTGTTTTGAACTTCGCCAAGACCATGGCATCAGTTGTGCCTGTGACGTCATAGACTGCTAAAACATTCCTGGATTTCGCGATCTCCTTCTCAACTTCTATTAATTTGCCCTTGGATATAGTCAGTTCTATGATTGCGGCTATATCGTAGCCAAGCTTCTCATGATCGTAAACGGTGGTGAAGTACTTTATTATACCTTGATTTTGCAGGTTGCTCATTCTTGTGATTACGGTATTTGTTGATATACCGATGTTTTGACCTATTTTTCGGTAGGATAATCTTGCATCTGAGGAGAGCAATTTCATTATCTTAACATCTGTTTCGTCAAGACTCATTCTGCATCACCTGAATTAGACATTCATCGTGTGACATTATCGATGTCTCTACATTCATATATTTTTCTCTAAACAGAATTTATATACATCCCAAGTTTATTAAACATAATGAAGAAATGTATTCTGGGAATTGTAATATGAGGACAGATCCTCATATTCGAAAACTCCTAAATCAATAGATGCCAGAGGTGGTATTAATATGGAAATTCAAACTATAAAATCAATAATCTTAGATGTACTAGGTTTTTTCAAACCAGGTGGTGACCTCGTTACTGTGGAATACTTCTCGCGCTTTGCTGAAGGATGTAAACATTGTGAATTGTATGATGCATTGGAGTCTTTAGTGGAAGAGAAGATTGTAAGCAAGGAGACTGGTGGTTTCCTAAGGCATTATCCTGGCTATCGCCTAAGTACGAAAACGGGGTGATAGGTATACATCTTTGTGAGGATCCTTGGATATGTGGCTGCGGAGGCAGTCGAGGTATTTCAGAGGAACTAGCAGGTGAAAAATCAGGAGAAGTAGTTGGATATATGACTGAATGCAATAAATGTGGCAGGACGGCTTTCCTATCCGCATCTTTCTTGGAATCATATTACAAAATCCGATACTGACTTGTTCTTAAACCAGTGACATCCAGCTACCGGAGCGCCAAAGACTGGGTTCTAAGACCCCTCAGTCATGTTGATGTTTCGCAGATATCAGTCAATCGAGAGCTGGTTTTGAATTACTTCCTTTTCCCGCCGGTCATCTCTGGCAAGATTCCTTACTAAACTCTCAAGACTAGTATCTTCTAATTATCCGCTATTTCTCAAATCTCAGAACGCCAAGATACGGTGCGACAGGAGGAAAGAACTTAGCGTGGTAACATCGTCAATTGATACATTTTTGCCAAGAATTAAATCAGAATGTTATCTTTTCACCATTGGTTAAATATAATTTGGTATTTTCTCTTAACGTAAGTGGGGGTGAATTGAAATATGCCTCGTAAGAGGCAAAAAAGCAGGGCAGCAATCATAGGAATGAACACGTTAGAATTCAAAGGTGCCTATGGACTTACGGATAAAGAAAAATCAGGAAATCCGGGATTAAGGAAGACAATCTTCTTTCGTTCACTAAAGAAGACCAAGAGACGATCCGCCCCTTTGATACATTAAGAATGGAGGGGATGATATAAATGTCCGTGAGATATGAAAAGGACAAGAAAAGAAGAATTGGCAGAAAGAGGTCATTCCATCTCTCAAGAATCAGGCTGTACTCTCTACTGGGTTCTCATCGTTACACGAAGAAATACAATAGATAAAAATCAAGAGAAAGAAGGTACCTCGTAGAAGATTCGCCGTCAAGGAATTATGGAATTTCCTTTGGGCATACTGCTTTTTCGTTGTCTTTGTATCAGGTGAGAAGTGCACCATCAGAACTCGGGGCTCACTGCATGGTCAAATTCGTTCTCTCCCCGCAATCTCGTGATCTCTAATAGCAATAGCTATCAAGAATTGGACAACTCAGATGCTTTCGACGCAGTAGGTAAACAGTAGCCAAGCAACTCATATCTTTTGGCAATATCTCTCGTAGGGGGATATCTCCCGCTATTTTGGTATGCAGAACTCTGTCTGCCTTAGGACTCTATGAAGACACTTCAAACCATCCCGATGCAAGCTGTCCTTTTTAATTGTCTGTAACTTGTCATCTTCAAGTTTCGTTCCTCTCACGTTCAGGACTACGCAAAAACACCGAAATATATTTAATCCGTGGTGACAGGGCATCATTTATGATAAAATAATGATAAGGAAATACTAGGGGGATTCATGAAGATGGAAATCGATGAAATTGACCGGAAAATTGTAAAATATGTCTCCAAAGGCATCTACTCATATGAGGAACTTGCGAAGCTCTGTGACGTAAGTCGAAATACGATATATAGAAGACTCGATAGCCTTGAGAAAAGAGAGATAATACAGCGAAGAATCATGGCTCAGCCCAACTTTGAAAGACTGAATCTTGCAGTTGTGATCTTCGGAATGAATGTAAGTCCCAAGGATTTGGATAAAGCTGCGGATTATTTAAAGGGACTGACCAACGTGAACTTCCTTTGGAAAACGTACGGTACACACGATATAGTCTTCGCGATAATATGTGATAAGGCAGATGTAGGAACATGTATCCAGAATCTCAAAAAAGCTTTGGAAGAACGCGATATAACAATTACAAGATTGGATTCATCGACAAGTATCTCTTGGGAAAAAATCGATCTGAGTCCCTATTAGAAGCTCTTTTCATTGGATCGGAGAGTTTATCTAGCCGGGCAGTCTGTTAATAACTTGCTTCATTCTCTGCATGTAAGCTTTGAAGGCGTGTCTGCCTTCATCAGTAAGGTAGAGTGTGGTGTGTGGCTTCTTGTCTCTGAATCTCTTCTCTACTTTGACGTGACCTGCAGCCTCTGACAAGCTGCAAAAACGTTAAAAAGTCGGCGACTATCGGAAGGATTTTCCCCACTCTTTCCTCAGTATTGAAAAGCAGACATCATCAAGGAATCGTTCTCTGAAGTAACTTCTTTGCCGGAGGACTCCTTCTTTCTTGAAGTCTAGCCTTTGAACGAGGTTTATGGATCTTTTGTTCTTCGAATCGATAATCGCTTGGATTCTGTTCAATCCCATTTCTTGGAAACCGTACTCTATTACGGCCATCAGTGCTTCTGTCATAATGCCCTGTCCCCAGTATGCAGGGTCTAAATCGTACCCAATTTCAGCTCTGCGCGAAGTCTTGCTCCAATCGTAATATCCACAGGTTCCTATTAACCCACTACTGCCTTTTCTTACGATTCCCCAACGAATACCTGTTCCTTCCTTAAAGGGGTTTATGCAGAAAAGCTCAAGCTCTGCTTTGGCTGTTTCAAGGTCCTTTG
>JBHLPL010000015.1:0-19876 GCA_048939465.1 Promethearchaeota archaeon
TTTTCTTCTTATATATTTGTTGCTCTTTAGTAAAAGATTTAAATAGACTTCCTCTCAAAAGCCTCACAGCGAGATACGTTCCTCCCTGAGGGGGTTACCTAGTCCTTCAATTATGATATTCGAGATGGAAATGAAGAGTGACGTAGGAGGACCGTAGATGGGTAATGAATTCAGAATTCCAGACAAACATCCGAGGGCTGAGTCCTTGAGGATTCGTGAGCTGCTCGTAAGAAACTGGAAGGAAGGTGTTGTTGCAACCGCCGGACTAATAGCGCATGGGAGAGGAGAGGCGTTTGATTACTTGCTGGGGGAAAGAACTACTGGAGCAGCGAGAAAGGCAATGAAGGCAGCTGCTGCAGCGCTACTGTTGGCTAATTACCCTGTTATATCGGTGAATGGAAATGCTGCCGCTCTTGCTTCCCGAGAAATAGTTGAACTCTCCAGAATCATTGGATCGGGCATAGAGGTCAACCTGTTCCATCGTTCGTTAGACAGAGAAGAGTCTATCGGAAGTCTGCTTAAAAAGGCTGGTGCACCGGACATATTGGGGATCGGTGACGCAGCCTCAAAAGAAATACCTGAAATCGGCAGTGAGAGAAGACGCGTCGATCCCAAAGGAATATATGTTGCAGATGTTGTTCTCGTTCCCTTGGAGGACGGGGACCGAACAGAAGGCCTAATTAAAATGGGAAAGACTGTCATAGCTGTTGATTTGAATCCTCTTTCAAGGACAGCCCAGTTTGCGTCGATTACGATCGTCGATAATATAGTAAGAGTGTTACCGACTTTGATCAAGATGTCTCATGAATTAAAGATGGAAGATAGGATCGAATTGACAAAAATTGTTTCCGAATACAGCAACAAAGAAACATTATCGGACGCTATAAGTCAGATTAACTCAAGACTCAAAGAACTGTCGGAGAAAGGGATTTACCTTGAAAGACCCGTCTGGAGGGAGTAGCCGGCTTCTGTTAATTCTCGCCTAAAGTGTTCTAAATGGAGAAGAAAGAGGATGGATCTGGATATCCTGAGCAAAAAGAAGGGTAAGAGCAAGATCATTATGTTAACTGCCTATGACTTTCAAATTGCCAAGATCCTCGATGAAGTAGGGATAGATCTCATTCTTGTTGGAGACAGCCTCAGCATGGTAGTATTGGGGAACAAAGACACAAAAAGCGCAACTATGGAGGATCTACTTCATCACACCAAAGCAGTATCAAGGGGAGCAAAAAACACACCGATTATTGGTGACATGCCCATTGGAAGCGATAGGAATGTAGAAGATGCACTGATCAACGCAAGGAGGTTCTTGAAGTGTGGAGCGAACGGAGTCAAAATCGAAGGAAATAAAACAGCGGTAGTAAAGGCGCTGATCGACGAAGGAATTCCCGTTATGGGACACGTAGGATTACTACCTCAGACAGCAGATGCTTATCGAGTTAGGGGAAAGACACAGAACGAGGCCTTGAGAATCCATAAGGATGCAATAGCGCTGGATAGACTGGGGATCTTCTCCATGGTTTTGGAATGCATTCCCAGTAAGTTGGCAAAAAGAATCACTGGGGACATTGAAGCACCTACCATTGGGATCGGGGCTGGGAAATACTGTGATGGCCAGGTTCTGGTGATCAATGACATGCTGGGTCTTGATCCTACGTTTACTCCTAAGTACCTCAAGCGATATGCAAACCTAAACAGAACAATAAAAGAGGCTCTAGGGAAATTCATGCAGGAAGTCCAAGAAGGAATCTACCCGGACAAGAAGCACACGTACCATTAAACTTCAAAATAGGAGCATATTTATAGGCCTTTGATGTAAAATTGAGAATAATTTTTTAAGGACATAAGGTGATTATCTTGGGCTAAGGAGAGTGAAAGTGTGGCGATACTGGCATTCGTACTGATTCGAGCCAAGACGGGTAAAGAATTGGACATAATGTTAGAACTGGAGCAAATGGAAGAAGTAAAAGAAGCATATATGATTTACGGGGGATGGGACGTTATTGCCAGAGTTGAAGTTGAAAGCCTCCCCCAACTTGATACGCTGGTTGTAGATATCAGAGGACTAAGAGACGTCCAGCAAACAGCCACACTGATTACAGCCTGAATCGATCTCTCACCGGTTTTGCAGTTGCTTTTGAAGTTGAAATTTAATAGACTCATTCACCATAATCTGAAACCATGGGTGTTCAAGATGGGTATGAGTATTGCTTTTGTTCCTAGCCATATTTCGGGCTTTTTCGAGGTATGTGAAAAGCTGCCAGATGGCAGTTTGATAAAAAGTCCTCTGGAGGTCGGGTCTCGAGGAGCTGGACCTAATCTCAGCATAGGATGTAAGACTTCAGTTTTTGCGGAAAGAGCGGAAGATACGGATATCACGGTTCTCGTCAATGGAGTAGAAGTTACTGAAGCTGAGACAACTAAAGCTGCCATTTCCAAAGTTCTGCAATTGAAAAGAGAATCATTCGACGTTAGAGTTGAACACGAGTTTGGCGTTCCCATAGGGTATGGATATGGAGCAAGCGGGGCCGGAGCCTTGGGAGCGGCAATTGCCCTAACCCACGCAATAGGATACGGGTTAACTGCAAATGGAGTCGGGGAAATTGCGCACGTTGCGGAGATTGAGTGTAAAACCGGATTAGGAACGGTTGGAACCGAACTCATGGGAGGATTTACCATATCACTGAAGGGAGGAGCACCGGGTTTAAACATAATAGATAAGATAATAGTTCCTCCCAACTTGAAGATCGTATCTGGATTCTATGGTCCGATTCTAACAAAGACTGTTTTGTCCAGTCCGGAGAAGAAAGAGAAGATAAATAGGGCAGGAAAACGAGCAATGATTAAACTACTGGCAAACCCCACAGTGAAGGAATTCACTGCCGTATCTCGAGAATTTTCAAAGACATGTGGTTTAATGACCAAGAAGGTTGAAGAGATTTTGATTGAGCTGGACAAAGTCTCACCATGGAGGGCAAGTATGAATATGATCGGAGAAGCGGTCTTCGCAATCACCAAAGAAAAGCACCTGCCTATTATTAGACAACAACTTGCATCCTTTCTCCCCGAAAAGAATATTCTTATAGCAGATCTAGACAACACTGGAGCAAGACTAATCTAAAATCGTAACTAGCTAAGGGTTGGTGGTACTTTGGTCCTAAGATCATTCAAAGGTGTATTTCCGCAAATTCATCCGACGGCTTACATCGACAAGACGGCGGTGGTCATCGGGAACGTTGAAGTAGGTGATTCGAGCAGCGTCTGGCCGAGTGCAGTCATAAGAGGAGACATAAGTCGCATTAGTATCGGGAAGGGGTCCAGTATCCAAGACAATGTTAGCATCCACACAGATATGAAATATTGTGTGGAAATTGGAGATTATGTCATAGTTGGGCACAACTGCGTCATTCATGGTTCCAAAATAGGGAATTATGTTGTAGTTGGAATGGGAGCAATTCTTATGAATGGTGTTGAAGTCGGGAGCGAATCAGTTATAGGAGCAGGATCAGTTGTAACAGAAGGTAACAAAATCCCTGAAAGGAGTCTGGTTATTGGTATTCCTGGCAAAGTAGTCAAGAAGGTAGACGACGCAACAGTAGGTCGTATCAAGAGGGGGTCTGAGATCTATGTCGATTTGGCAAGACACCACAAACTTGGGGAAGAAAGGACATGATTGATATGATCTGTTTTATCATCTGACTTTAGAGGCAAAAAGGTATATTAACACAATGTGCACTAAGAGCACTAGAAGACGAACGAGGGTACGTTATGTTCGGAGACCACACATCAAAATCCATCATTGGCATAAAAACCAAAGAACTGCGGGGAAAGAAGATAGCTCTATGTATAACTGGAAGCGTGGCAGCCATACAGTGTTCCATCATTGCGAGGGAACTTATGAGGTGCGGAGCAGAGGTTTTTGGCGTCATGTCATTTAATGCCAGAAAGCTAATTACTCCTGAGCTTATTGAATGGGCGACCGGCAATCCGGTTGTCACTGAGCTCACGGGAAAAGTGGAGCATGTCACACTGGCCGGAGATCACCCAGACAGATGTGATCTGATTCTTGTTGCACCAGCTACTGCAAATACAATAAGCAAAATAGCCCATGCCATTGACGACACCCCAGTTACAACAGTTGTTTCTACAGCGATAGGCAGTGGAATTCCGATAGTGCTGGTTCCAGCGATGCACGAAAGCCTATATCACCATCCAACAGTTCGAGATAACATTATGAGACTTGAAGGACTCGGTATCGAATTCGTTGGTCCAAGGTTTGAAGAAGGAAAGGCAAAAATTGCCCATGTGGACGATATCGTAGAACGAGTCTTAAATCGCTTGATATACAGGAAAGATATGACTGGTCGTCAAGTCTTGGTCACAGCAGGACCTACGAGAGAATTCATTGATGGTATCCGATTTCTAAGCAACCCGAGTTCTGGCAAGATGGGCATCGAGCTAGCAAAAGTAGCCAAAGCGAGGGGGGCAAAGGTCTGTTTGGTATATGGCTCTGTCAATATTGAGTTACCAAGTGGAATCAAACTGATTCATGTCGAAAGCACGAAGGAGATGGTTAGTGCTGTGATTTCTGAACTGAAGAAAAGCAAGTACGACATCATGGTTCATCCTGCCGCCGTTTCAGATTATGGACCGGAAGAAAGGGTCAATAAAAAACTCCCTTCGAACATGAAAAGCCTAACGATCAAATTAAAGCCTCTTCCCAAGATTGTCTGCGAAGCCAGACAAACGTCGACAGACATGTTTCTTGTCGGATTTAAAGCCGAATACGACGTGACTGAAAAGGAATTGATTGAGAATGCGTATGAGCGTCTGAAGGAAACCGGCATGAACCTCATAGTTGCAAATGACGTAGCTAAGGACAATATTGGATTTGCTACTGAAACCAATGAAGTATATATCATTGATCCTGACAGAAATGTGACTCATGTTCCGCTTTCGCACAAGAAAGAGGTGGCATCAAAGATATTTGACATAATACTTGCCAAATCAGAAAGAAAATAACATGCTCGTTTTTGCCTTTCGCATCTTGATCGCTCCCTCAGCAGTAAACGAAAAAGACAAGCCTTTTTTCCCCAAAAAATCAGTGGTCTCTTGCACGTCTGTCCACGGTCTGTAACGGAAGTAGTTTGCATTGGAGATGGAGAAGGAGGATTGAATTCGATCCGTTTAGAACTATTTTTAAATCTTATGATGAGTATGTTATGTATGAGTGTGGGACCAAATAATGAAGCTCTATGACCTGTATATAATATACTACGATGGGAGAAGCATTATGCATAAGGAATTCGCAACATCTTCCTTGGATGAAACGATTACGAGTGGGTTCTTGAGTGCACTGAATGACTTCGCCAAGGAAGCTTTGCCTTCTAAGGAACCTCTGAGAGTCATAGAAAAAGGGAATATTAAAGTTGTATTCGTGAGTAGTCCCCACGTTAGAATGGCCCTCATATGCGAAACAAAGAAGGATTCCGAGGTCGAATATGCCAAAACCCAGATGGAGTATCTACTCGAAAGAATAAGAGGGAAATATTCAAAATACCTGGCTGAGTGGGATGGGAATCTTAGAAGCTTCAGAGGATTGAAGAAACTTATTGAGAATGTTTTCAAAGAGCTGGTTAAAGTTGCAGCTTCACCGTCTTATGAAGAATTGCTAAAAAGTGCAAATAGATATTATTATGCGGTAGAGGGAACAGGAAGAATCATATATGATGTTTTCTACAGGAATTCGAGAGGCTTCACGAAATTCCTGAATCGAAGAGCTATTCCTCCTGCCAAAGTTGACAGTCTCATTCAAGTCCTCATAGATAGAAAGATGAAAAGTAGAAAATTGGCAGAACAATTCGACCTGGATCTTCAAGATACGGTTGCATTACTGAGAAATCTGAAGCTTAGAGGGGTCGTAAGTGTCTGGAAATGAGTTAGACATCATAGCTCTGGCCAAAGGATTGAATGCGTACGTGCGACGTTTAATTACACAGGTCGCAATAAGCGAAGGACTGTCCGATATCCTTAAGAGTCCAAGAAGCATTATTGAGCTGGCAGATATCCAAGGCTATAAGAACCTCAGACTGCTCAGGAAACTCGTTCTCTCGCTTTCAAGTATCGGGGTCTTCAAGCAAGTTGGAGATGAGTTCGAATGGCTAGGCAGTGACACAAGAATTACCCCTGAAGAGAAAATGGTCGAGCAATATTGCGAGCCATGGCTTCTTCTTCTTCAGCTTTATGCGAAGGCATTTCCTAGGATCCTCAGAGGCGGTCCACCGAGTCCCACTCAAGATGTCGGAATATGTGACAGCATCAATGCAACGGAGCTCTATGAGTTCGTGTGGCGTGAAGCAATGAGGCTTAGTGAATTGCCCAAAGAGTCTGTAGTTCTTGACGTAGGGTGCAGAACCGGGTGGAGTACCATATATCTGCTAGAAGAGCTTAAACCCAAGACTCTTGTTGCAATTGATAGCTCGGAGTCCTATATAGACGTAGCAATAGATAACGTCTCCGAGTTCAAACCTGAACAGGATAATGTGAGCTTTTTGATTCATGATTTCAGGAAAGAACTCTCTCCGGTTAAACTGGGCCTTGAGGAAAGTATAGGGGTTGTATTTGTATCTTATCTCTTTCACTGGTACGAGAAAAAGGATATTCTAAAGATACTCATCAATTTGAGAAAAATACTCGATAAGGGAGCTGTTGTATTCTTTCTGCAACCAGTTGTGGCCTACAGGGACCAACCCCGGCACTTCGAGGTCTTGCTGCATTCAGAAAAGGGATATAAAAACTATCCAGAATACTCTGATTTTGCGAATATGATAGTTTCGGCAGGTTTCAGATTTCCTAGAAGAGAATATAACTTGTTTCTTTGGACCTACGTATGGGATGAGGAAGAGGAGGAGATCGGTAAGCTTACTTCAGACGCGCCGCGATTTTGCTCCAAATGCGGGAGAGAACTGCCGCTTTCTGCAATGTTTTGTGTCAACTGTGGCAACATTCTAAAATACAGGCTTGCTTATCCTCTCATATAGATAGATCTTGACGGGGTTTTTACGCTACCCCATATTCTTTGCTGGAAGCTTGACCTAGATAGGTTCTAAGCTTATTCCACGCTCAAGTTAACACGCTCGGTATTGGATCCTTGCGATGTTCCTCTTTACGCATTTTTGAGTGAGTAGATCCAGAGAAGACTCGGCGTTTTCCAAAAGGTTTCAGCAATGAAACAAACTTCGAGAGATAAAGCAGATAACCCTTCGCGGTTTTGAAGTCAATATTATCTTGATTGCGTGGTGCTCGTTCTGCTATTTCAGTCCACTTTTTGATAACCTCGTCATGAGGAAGTGTCAGGCCACTTCTTCTGAGCTTGTTGACCAACTGAGAAAAAGAAAGAGTATCAGAGGAGTTGTTGGTTAGTTCAAAGTGCTTAGCTTTCAGCGCAGAATGCAGGGCTGATTGAGCCTCAACAAGGTATGAGGCGTAAGCTCCATTCTCAAAATGGGACCTAGCTTCCCCCAAACTCCTGCTGAAAGCTTTTAAATGGGCATTCAAGTCTCTTGCTGTTGAGTACGAGGGTAAATCTGAAAGAGATTTCTCAGTTGACCCAGAATATAATGAATTACCTGGATCGACAAGTGACGGGACCAAGACTTCATCTGATTCTATTGGCAAAATGAAACGATTCTCAAGAGCTTTAGCCAGTTTGATTCCTCCTATGATTATTGAAGATATGGCTCCCATAAGAACAGCGAGACTTAGAATCATAAAACTTGGCCAGTATTCAGTTAGCGGGAATATGTTCGTCCTGAGAATAGTATCTAAGGCCGCGAACCCCCAAAAACAGCCCAGTATTGCGAACATCTTTTGCGAGATGGATAGAGGCCAGCCCAAATGATTGATGTTGGCTGTAGATAGTTTTTCAACCACCCTTCTTACCGATTCTTTCTCCTTATCTAGGAATTTCCCAAGCTTCCTTATTGGCACTACGTATATATTGTATCTCCTTTGGTCTCCAAAAGCTAGAAGCCACTCTCTCGAAGAATCATTAAGGTTCAGAGAATCGGCAGTTTCATCGTCTGTAAGCACAATCGGAGTCACCCGGAAGGTCGCCACATTACCATTGATGCGATGCACAGCTGCCCTAAGCATCGGTAGGGCCATCTTTCTCATTTCCATTTTCGGAAATAGCTTTCCTAGGGTCTCTAAGATGTGCAAATTGCCACCATCTTTGCTTTTTTTAAGAGCATCAAACTCGTTCTTTACTTCGTTCATAAAAGCTGCGCAATGCTGATCCAAAACATCAGTAACTTGATTCTCACCTTGAGGCGATTGGGAGAGGTTGAATCTGCTAATTAAGAGTAGGTCCACAAGAACAGCGGTCTTTTCAGAATGATTGAAGCATTTGCCAGCTATCCACTGGGTGATAATCCTCGGAGCACATGCTACTCTGTAATTCCTATCCTCCAATATCGTCTTTAGTTGGTCTGAGACACTCTTCATTTTCTGACACCAAAGTGATGGGTTGGGCTGAGGAAAAATCAGTTAGGGATACTTAGACCTGGGAGCTTAGAGGACTTCCTCAGCCCTAACCTCTATCTCGCCTTGGTTTGGAAGAATTAAGCGATCCATTTAAAGACTTTTCTTGTGGGGCTTGATTAAAGGCAAACTCAGGTTATTTTTTGAAGAATAGCGTTCTACTCCTATTTTCTTGTGACTATTCCTAGGAAAGTGCTTTAGAAGTCAAGAAATCTTCATTGGCTCCCCATCTATCAAATGAAATGCAATTTCTCCTTATATTTCCACAATGAATCAATTCTTTTTTCATTATGATCCTGGCAAAAACGCGACAATTTACACCCAAAATATATAGAAGTTCCGACAATAAAAAATACGAATCTCCCGTCAAGGAGAAAATGACGATGATTAGAAGGAGCACCCTCAGAAGATCAAAAAGACTAACTGAAAAAGATGTTTTGATAGCAACACTGCTTAAGGAAAATCCAGACGCAAGTATACGAAAGCTTTCAAGCTTGTCAAGATTCAGCAAGGATGCGGTCTTTAGAAGCATAAAGAAAATGAGCATGGTTATGGATATGAAGAGGAAGGCGTTAATAAACTACCCGATAGTAGGCCTCAAACCTGCATTTGTGTTTGCAATATCAAACATCGAAAAAGCAGACATTGCTCTAGCGTCCCTAAGAATGCCTTACCTAAACCACATCTTTACATTGATGGGGGGGGAAACATTTGCATTACTCGCTTTCTATGCGTTGCCTAATCCTGCAGTTCTCAAACCCATTCTAGGATCCTACAGGAGCTGGAGATGGCACACAAAGCAGTACATCATGGAGTGCTCATCTGTAGGATCGGATATCTCATTTCAGTACTACTCTGTAAAGGCAGGGGAATGGAATGTCACGTGGCCTCTATGGGGCTTTTTTTTGAAGGAGATCTTGCTGAAGAAAGGATTTGCTGAAGTGCAAAGACTCACACGACACAAGTACAAGTACCCAGAGGAGCAGCCGGAGATTGATCTTTTGCAGTTGGAGATTCTCAAAGAGCTTTGGTGTGATTCTCAAATTGATGTTCCTAATCTTGTAGAGAAGCACAGAACAAGTTACGCTACAATTAGAATGAAACAGCAAATCCTAAGGGACAAAGGTGCCTATTGGCTACATTTGTCTATTGATCCGATAAAATCTAAGTTATTTGACAGAATAGTCCTAATAGTTGACGCGAAGGAAGAAGACGTGCTGGATGGTGTTCAAATCGCTCTTCAGGCTTTGCCATACTCGATAAGTTACAGGGTTACCGGAGACTTAGACGGTATAGTAGCCATGCTCTCCCTGCCCTCTCCGGGAATTTCAAGGGTTTTTCATATTCTCTCAGAACATTTGTGGGATATGGTTGACAATTACTGGATCTTCCCCATAATTCGACATCTCGAAGTTAGAAACCCGTTTCCACTGAAGCTCTTTGATGCAGAAAAGCAAGAGTGGTTCTTCCCCCCCAAGATTGAGAATAGGAAATATGTATACTATGAATAGCAAGCTAAGGAATATGGGTTGTCTGAGCTGGTTGACGGCGATTCTCGGTAAAATGTCTCTGGATGGGGCAGTTTCCTATGCATCAAAGATATCCCACAGAGTTGTTTTCATTTACGTTGGATGACTGAATTTAGCCAACCTGCTTTAGTGAATACAAATAATTTATAAGGAGGTTATCATTTATCGGGAAATGCGGCTAATCCCGCATATATGGGTATGAAATACTAGGATGTGGGTCAAATAACTCTAGAATGGGCTCTTCTGTGGTTTATTCTGCTCGTATCCGTAGGTGGTTTGGTCTATGCAGTCCTGTTGGTGAGAGAAGTCCTCCGGCATGAGGAAGGGACCCCAGCCATGGTAAAGATTGCTAGAGCGATTCGCGGCGGTGCCAATAGCTATCTACGAAGACAATTTAGGTCAGTATTTCCAATTGTATCCATTTTGACCATCGTTTTGTTCTTTACAGCGTACCTAGCAACGACACCTCTTTACACGGCGGGATCGCCAGAGGCTCTTTTTTACTCAATTGGCAGAGCTGGAGCCTTTGTAATGGGATCTGTCTTCTCAGCAACCGTGGGCTTCATAGGAATGAATATGTCGACAAGAGGAAACGTGAGAGTAGCAAATGCTGCGAGAAGAGATTTCGGAGAAGCATTGAAAATTGGCTACAGAACAGGAACGATAACTGGTATGTTAACGGACGGGTTAGGCCTGCTAGGGGGAGTAATCATTTTCATGATCTATCAGCAGTTTGCCTTTGAGGTCTTGCTCGGCTATGGATTCGGTGGTTCGCTAATTGCGTTGTTTATGAGGATTGGAGGGGGTATCTATACCAAGGCTGCCGATGTAGGAGCAGACATGGTGGGAAAAGTTGAAAAAGGAATACCAGAGGATGATCCTAGGAATCCTGCAGTAGTAGCCGATCTAGTGGGCGACAATGTGGGTGACTGCGCAGGTATGGCTGCTGACATTTTTGAGTCATATGAAGTTACAATTGTATCCGCCATGATTCTAGGATACTTGGCCCTAGGGTTTGCAGGAGTGATATTCCCATTAATTGTCAGGGCCATTGGAGTCATTTCATCAATAATTGGTACGTACTTCGTCAAAGCAAGGGGAAAAATGAAGGATGCCCTGAAGTCTATTAAAACAGGGTTTAATACTTCGGCTGCAATATCGATTGTTGGCTTCTTCATTGGAGCAATCCTTTACATGGGTCTTAGCAATCCTCCTGGAATTCCGGCGGGTGTGGATACGGTCATTCTGTCGATAAGAATGGCAGTAGCTACGTTAACGGGCGTGATTCTGGCAATCTCGATCAATGAACTGACGGATCGATTTACTTCAATCAAGCATTCTGCAGTTGAAGGTATAGCTAGATCAACCAATACCGGTGCTGCGACTACTATTCTAAGAGGATTGGCAGTAGGTTATGAGTCCAGCGTTTGGAATGTTATTGTAATTGCCGCATCGATACTTGTATCCGCAATCATCTTCTTTGGATTAAGTCTTGTTTTCGTATTCTACGGTGTCGCACTCTGTGGCATTGGCATGCTTACACTAACGGGTAACAACATCTCAATGGACGCCTTTGGTCCCATATCGGACAACGCCCAAGGAATAGGTGAGATGGCGGATCTTGAAGACGACGCCAGAAAAATACTAGAGCAGCTTGACTCAGTCGGCAATACCACAAAAGCAATAACGAAAGGCGTAGCAATAGCTTCAGCGGTCATTGCAGCAGTAGCCTTATTTTGGTCATACGTGGAAGACACACTGATCGGAGTAATAGATGTGGCAAATGTCTATGTTTTCATAGGTTTGCTGATCGGCGGAGCCATACCGCTCCTGTTTAGCTCTATTTCAATCCGAGCAGTAGATCGAGCAGCCTCCAAAATCATACTGGAAGTACGAAGGCAATTCAATCAGATACCTGGACTTATGGAGGGAAAAGCCGATCCAGACTATAACACATCGGTTTCAATATGCGTTTCAGCAGCCCAAAAGGAACTTATCGGACTAGGTGTAATCGCTATCTTGAGTCCTATAGTCGTGGGTTACCTGTTGGGCGTAGCGGCCCTCGGAGGTTTCCTTGCAGGAGTGATACTTGTAGGTCAGCTGCTTGCGGTGTTTATGGCCATAGCAGGTGGAGCATGGGACAATTCCAAGAAGGCCATTGAAGCAGGTCTATACGGTGGTAAGGGATCCGAAGCCCACAAAGCAAGTGTCATAGGAGACACAGTCGGAGACCCCTTGAAAGATACAGCCGGACCAGCAATCAATCCAATGATAAAGGTGATGAATCTTATCTCTTTGCTGGTAGCTCCGCTAATCCTGTATGGATTAATCGAATTCGATGTGGCCGATTTAGGTTCGATAGTTATGGCAGCCGCAATCGGGTTCACACTCATGGCAGTAATTGGCGTAGCAGTCTGGTATAGCAAGAGAGAATCAAAAGAAACTTTGGAAATCATAGATCAACTTGCCAAGGAACAAGCTGGCCAAAAGGATAAACCTAAGGCAGGTCAGAAATAGGATAGATGTCGCCTCGTCATCTTCTCTTTTTTTATATGCAATACGGATATTCGTATTAGTTAAGGACAATCAAGAATCAGAAACCTATGGCGATGAAGAATGGGTTCTTCAATAGTGGGAGTCTTTGATAGAAAGGGTAGAGATGTTTTTGGCAGGATTTTGGGTATGCTTTCCGCTACCAAGCACAGAGGTTCAGAAAATGTCGGGATAGTAATTAAGGGGAGAAGTATCTTCGCAACGGGTTTTGGAGAAGTTGACAGAGTTTACGTACCGGGGAATATTGGAATTGGAGTTACCTGGGACGGTACTGAAAAGAGATTTGGACAAGTCAATGATTCGTTTCGTGGGATTTTGGACGGGGAACTCTATGGGAGCGAGGAACAAAAAAAGAGACCTTCCGGGAGTGTCTTTGAAACACGATCAGATATTGAGACATTAGTTTACCTTCTCAAAGATGGAATCGTAGAGCAAAATACCAGAAAAGATGCTGAGAGATTTATACGCAAAAAGCTCAGAACCGTCGACGGGGTATATGCGTTAGCTATTCTTCACGAAGACAAAATATTCATTGCCAGAGACATGATTGGCATCAAGCCCTTGTACATTGTTGAAGATGAGGATGTCATCGCCTTCTGTTCCGAGAAAAAGGGATTGTGGTCTATTGGATTGAAGAAGAAGATTCGTCCCCTCGAGCCAGGTAGCTTCGCAGTTGCCAATAGAAGTGGTCTACACATTTTTCGCAGATCTTGGATGTTTAGGACTCACAAGATTGAACTAGAAGAATCCGTTATGGGACTTGACCTTGTTCTGAGGAGATCGGTTGAAAAAAGAGTCAAAAATCACGATTCGATTGGGTTGTTGTTTTCCGGTGGTTTAGACAGTGCAGTGCTGGCTGCGATAACCAGGGATCTGGGAAAGGACCCTTGCCTATATTGCGTTGGCACTAAAAAGGCCAGGGATATAGAGAGAGCCCAGAGAATTGCAGGTATGATTGATTTGACTTTGAGAATAAAGATACTTCACCTTCACAATATTGAGCGCGATCTGGCCAGAATAGTCCATGGAATTGAAACCAATGATTTCAGAGCCATAGCCATTGGAATTCCTGTATTCTTTGCCAGTAAGTTAGCCAAGGATGACGGGATGGACACTGTTTTAAGCGGTCAGGGAGCTGATGAGCTCTTTGGCGGCTACGCTCGATATTTACGTATGCTGGAACAAGAAGGGTATCGCAGACTCCAAAAAGCTCTGGAGCAGGATGTTATGAAGATTGCAGAATTGAATATTCAGCGAGACGATCACGTATCCGTTATGAATGGAGTACAGATACAACTGCCGTACCTGGACTGGAGTGTCGTGAAGTTCGGATTGGGAATTCCGATAAGGTTCAAGATACAAAGAGGGGTAGGCGGGTGGAGCAGGAAGTTTGTTCTCAGAAAATTGGCTGAGAGCATGGATTTACCTAAAGAAGTCTGCTGGGCACCAAAAATCGCCATGCAATATGGCTCTGGATCTGAAAAAAGCTTGGGAAGGCTTGCAAAGGCGAGGGGGTTCTCTAAATCCTTTTCCAGGAAACATGGTTACGGTAACAACATCCAATTATTTGTAGATTGCATCGCCGAGCAAGTCGGAATACCTATGGAATTGTCTCGACTAGATAATATAATAAAGGAATTGGATTTTTCCCTATAGGTTAAAATACTGAGGTTGTTAACGAACGGATGAATAAGGTTCGGGGAACACCAATGTTGGAAAACATCGGCATTGCCACAATGATGAGGCATGAGTTTAGACTCTCTGACTTTTTGGATGAGATGAATCGGCTTGAGATTGGGGTTGTTGAGCTTAGGTGCGAGAAGCCTGTTCTTTATCCAAGGGACGTAAACTCCCGAATGCGAATAAATCTGAGACAGATTTTGGAGAAGCACTCTATTACAGCCTTGGTTCACGCTCCGTTCCATGATGTGAATCTGGCAAGCCTTAACCCATTGATGAGAAGAGCATCTGTCAAACAACTCAGGGAATGCATAGAATTTGCAAATGATGTAGGCTCAAAGCTAGTTGTTGTTCACCCGGGTCAACTTTCCAAGGATTATCCCAAGGTAATGCTAAAACAAAGCTGTCTGAATCTCGTAGACAGTATCAACGGTGTGATCCCGTCAGTTGAGAAGTTGGATATGATTCTTGCCTTGGAGAACCAACACGATGGGAGTGCGTACGGAGTCATTAGTTTTCCCGAAGACTACATTGAGATTATCGAAGAACTTGATTCACCTTATGTTAAGGGGGCCTTTGATGTTGGGCATGCAAACACCTTCAAGATCGATCTGGAAGCAGGTTTAATGAAGATATCAGGTTACCTTGTAAACATTCATATACACGACAATGACGGAAAAAGCGATTTGCACTTACCGGTAGGAGAGGGGATTATCGATTTTAGAGGTGTTTTGAGGACTTTAAAGAATCTGAATTATAAGGGTCCGTTAATCATTGAGAATAAGACTTTTGGAGATGCAATAAAAAGCAGAGATAGACTCAGGCTAATCTGGGATAGTTTGTAGGCTCTTTGAATCTCACATCTGCTCAAGCTTATGGCCGCAGTAAGAGCAGTACATCGCATCACTTGATGCGGGAGAACCACAGTATGGACAGAAAGAAGCTGCCTTCCCTTCGGTCTGCAAGAAGTCAGCTGTGCGCTCGGTTTGTATTTCGGCGAATCTCTTCTGAGTCTCCGGCTCATATTCACGATATTCCTTAGCTTCGTCTCCCAGGATGACTTCCCCTGTTTTTGGGTCAAATGCAGCCACCAGCTTCCCTTCGGCCCTTAGATCAATCACTGTTCGTTTTACATCTTTCTCCTTCATCTCCAATTCTTCGGCCAGCTCACCAATCGTTGTTCGAGTATGGAGTCTTAATGTACCCAGAACCGCTTTTCTTGTTTGGTAGCGCTGGTAGATCGTTACGATAGATATAAAGGAGCAGAATATGAATGGAAAATACCACCAGCCCGTTCCAAAGTCTGTCAGCTGTGCAATGTTCAGTATTCCAACTATCAGGAAGCCAACCGCGACCATTATGAAGAAAAACGGAATTTCTTCGTATTTATACCGCGCCACTCGAGCATGCCTCCTTTCCAGCCGGTTCAACTAAATCGGCGGAGATTCCTCTTTCAGGATTTGGCGAATCAGATATAAGAATTTTTCGCCTATCCCCGCTTCTATTCATCAAAGATACGTATACCATTTTCGACTCAGCGAAGAAACTCATACCGAAGACCGGGATGAAATCACCGCCGACGTCTAAAGGTCTGAATCGAAGAGCTTAGTTCTTGAAGCGATAGAGGCGTGCCTTCTTCGCGCTCATCCTTCACAAAAAAGGTTTCTTCACGCCTACATATTGAAAGAATATGAATGTCTTGGATATAACATTCAACAATATCTCTTGAGACTATGATTGCACCGAAGTCAATACTCCCAAGTTGGTTCAGAATCTCTTCCTTTGTTGCTTTTATCCATTGGTTGGTCGTCTCTACAGGGAAGTGAGTACTTCGCATCTCATCCAGAAGAGCGGAAGTTAGTTTTTCTGTATCGCTCATTTGATGGATAGCTCTCCCTATTATTTCGGCATAAAAATCAAACAAAGGAAATATATATAGTTTATTATGTCGTCAGACAAAGTCCGGGTACATATAAGGCAATGTCTATCAGTGATTCTGATCCGGTTGATGTCTTCTTCCGAACTGTCAGCAGTCTCTCTACTAGTGATTCCATCAGTAATACAAGTGCCCCTATAGCTGTTCCTAACAGGGCTCCAGCGACTACGTCCGAGGGGTAGTGAACCCCGACATAGACCCTTAAGAAACCTACCATTCCGGCGAATATCAACAGTGGTACTCTGAACCTTTTGCATTTAACTGCAATAAAAGTCCAGACAAAGAATGCTAACATGGTGTCTGCAGAGGGGAAGGAGGTCTCACCAAATTGAGGAGCCAGTCTGCGCGTATAGTTCAGGGTTAGAGAAGGACGTGGACGGCCGAAGTATATCTTGAGACTACTGCCAAAAAGAATCACAAGCCAGAAACTGGCGGCCATTAACAGAACGGCCATCCTTGATCCAGCATCTTTTCTTGCGGCAAGCAGAATAGTGCCAATCATGAAGAGAATTAATGCACCATAGCTGGCTATCGGGGGTCCTATTGCATCTAGTACCGGATTCGCCAGTACTTGGTTGACTAAGTAAAACAGGCTCTCATCACCTATTAGAAGAATGGTTGCGGCAAGAGAGATAAGAATTAATCCAACGATCAGCAGATACCTGTAGTCATCTTTTAGGCTTCTCCCGCCGACAGCCTCGTATTCACCCAAAGACCTTCCCCCAATTAGTACTTTAATATTAGACTTGGTAGTATTTATCTATTCTGCAAATAGCTGTTTGACCCACTCAGTTTCCTTCTGGAACGGTGAAACATCGCCATCCCAAGAATAGAGCATAGAAGAGTATTTCTCCTCAAAGCCAGCAACCAAGTTTCTCAGTTTTAGTCTCAGGTCAGAAGTCTCTCGATCCGCCAGAAGTGCGGCAAAAACGTGATTGCCATATTCGATCAAAAGCGTTATATCCCCGTGATCAATCGTTCTAAGAAGATCTCTGCTTCTCGTCGTCTCCTTTACAAATGAAGAGATGGCAGACAGCATTCCCGCCACGAGCGTGGGCTCAGTCGGAGTCTCTATGAAAGAATAGCTGAACACGTTCCTTCCGTCATGAGTGACAATATACAGACCTTGAAGCGTAGCACGGTAGTACGTGAAGCAGAATTCTGAGGCTGAAACACTTAAGACCCTATACTTATAAAGATCGTCAAGTATGCCGTAGAGACGCTCAACAGATATCTTAGTCTTGGATAGTAGTTGGCCAAACGTGTGGGGATCTTTTCTTATCAGTCCATAAATCCTCTTGGTGTCTTTTTTGGGAGAGAGAAGAGATATGTCTTCTTTCAAGTCGAACAAGAATCCATTCTTGGCAGTCAGAAGTTCAGGCTCTGATGGATATTCTGGGAATTCCGAGTATATTGCCTCCGTCACCTGAGATTCAGACACTTCTTTTCTGATCTTGAAAGGGTTGTTCCAATAATGGAATACAAAGGCAAAGAACATAACGGCCAATAATGATTTCAGGACGGTGAATGGAGTGGCAATAATGTCAAATGCGAGAACGCCTCCTGTTACTATCCTCAGCAAAGCTGTTCTAACTGTAAAAAGTGAAAAGGACGGCGTATCAATTAGGCTAGGAGACGGGGTAATCCAGAAGGTTTCCACAGGTACTATGAAGAAAGGTATTCCAAGGCCTAGTATTCCAATTGTGAATGTCAGAGAGTAGGAGATTATTACTGTAAGCATGAAACTTGAAGGAAGTATCCGCGAGAGCCAGCCACTGATGAGTCCCCAAAGAACAAGTCCACTGATGAGGAAGACTGCGCTTAAGATAATGTTTCCGCTCAGAAGAAGTTGCTGACTCATTGTCGGTGTGCCGCCGACCAGGAGATAGTTGTTGTAATCTAAGCCCCCTCCTGTTGCAACCGCCCATCCAAATGAGATAAGGTAATTAAATAGGAAACTGAAACCAAACATAATTACTGAAAACGCAAAGGTGTATGTCAGCTTTTTTGATGTTACTGGCGTCCGAAAATCATCTGCCTTTGGCCTCAAACTCGAGCAGATCTTTACTAAGATGAATGATGCTACTGCCTCAAAGAGAGGTAGAAATGCGATGAAAGTAATACTCAGCATGACATAATACGAGACAAAATATAGAACTGTTGAGGGAAATCCCAAACCGGGAGTAATGGCAGCTTGCTGGATGAAGAGAATAGCGGTTAAGAGAGAGAGAACAGCCCCAACAGCCATTAGATACTGGAATGTTGACTCCTTTATCCTTTCTCCAACAGATCTACCCTCATAGGATGTGTTGCTTGAGTATAGTACGTAGACAGCTATCAGAGGGAACGTTAGATAGACCAGGAAGACCTCTATAAACCAGCCAAGATTGGTTGCAGAAGTAGTTATGGGATTTTCCGTAACACCCACGACGTTAACAATTCCTGTCAAAATATAGAGTGAAAGTGGAAGTAGCACAATAAGCATCTTTAGGAATTCTTTCTCTTCTCTCCATGTTGCAGTCAGTATTCTTGTTTTCATTCTCTCCACCGGGTTCACTCGATAGTCGAAACTGAGTCTGCCAAATTTCTCTCTTATGGATCCGTTCTCTTTTCTGAGCTTGATGATCAAGATTCCTGCGCTAAGTAGAGGCGCACCCACAAATATGAAAGGCCACGAGACGGCGATAAATGAAAAGATGTTAGACAGTAGTTCTACAGTCATCAGCAGAAAATACGAAGCCACCTGTCCTATGTCACCGAAGGATTGAACCTCGAATAGAGTGTGAGTTGTATACGAGGGGTCGTTTTGGAAGAAGAGATAGTCATACAGTATCCCAGGGAGCATATAGTACAAGGCCCAAAAGAATATGAAGCATAGTAATAGCCGTGCATAGAACTTCCTAAAAGTGGCTCTTGAGCGTAGTAGGATATAGGGAAGAAAGGCAACAACAATTGGTATGCTGTTAACGAGAAAGGAAAGGATTAGGTCAACCGCCATTTCTACCAAATCCCATAATTGGATATAATGAATCTACAGTGATTTAAGTATTTTTGATCTGCTGATTATGATTCTCGTAGAAGCTTCTGTGGACTTCGAAAATTGAGGACTTCAGGGTTTACAAGATTCGGAGGAGTCTTTCCTCTGAAAAACTTCAGGAGGTTCTCGGCCACCATAATTGCCATTCTTGTCCTGGTTTCAACACTGGCACTTCCAATATGAGGCACAAGAACTACATTGGCAAGTTTTAGGAGGGGGCTCTTTTGAGAAATTGGCTCTTCTTCGAATACGTCAAGGGCCGCACCTGCTATCCATCCTTCCTGTAACGCTTTTGCTAATGCGGCCTCGTCAACTATCGGTCCTCTAGCTGCATTCACAAGGTATGCAGTTCGTTTCATGGCCTTGAATTCACGTTCTCCAAATAGCCTACGGGTTCTTTCTGTTAGCGGCGTATGTATTGTAACAAAATCAGATTCTTTAAGAATCCTCTTGAAATCCACAAACTCCAGACCGAATTCGGCCTCAATGTCCATCCTTCTGGTAATATCATAATACAGTACTTTCATATTGAAGCCAGTAGCCCTGCGAGCAATTGAGGCCCCGATTCTACCCAATCCAACTATCCCTAGAGTCTTTCCG
>JBHLPL010000015.1:19886-25464 GCA_048939465.1 Promethearchaeota archaeon
CCCAGAAACATCAGAGGGGCCCAGCCAGCTTTCCACTTACCTTCGCGGAGGTAATTATCGGCCTCGACTATTCTCCTCGCAACGGCCATAAGGAGAGCCCAAGTAGTGTCTGCTGTGGTTTCAGTAAGAACTTCAGGCGTATTGGTCACATAAACACCGAGCCTTGTGGCAGCCTCAATATCAATGTTGTCAATTCCAACTGCATATTGAGCGATAATCTTCAGTGCCTTTGCGGAAGTTATCAGTTTAGCATCGATCTTATCCGACACCGTTGTGATCAGTCCATCGACGTCCTTGATTGCTTCGGAAAGAATGTTCGCAGGTGGAGGTTCTTTCCCAGGCCAAATCTTGAGGCTGAAGTCATCTTGAAGACGCTTAATTCCCTCTTCCGGTATTCGTCTTGTCAGGAATATTCTGGGTTTCAAGATTGCCACATCACATTCATTATCAGGGAGATATTTTTTCCAACAGTTCTTCTATTCTTTTTATACCCTCAACTATATTCTTAAGAGAAGTTGAATAGGATATACGGATATTTCCTTCCCACGCGAAAACCGATCCTGGAATAGTAGAGACTCCGGCTTCTTCCAGAAATCGCATCGTCAAGGTTTTTGAATCAAGACCAAAACTACTGAAATCCGGAAAAACGTAGAATGCACCCTTAGGCATGGGACAACTAATTCCCTCTATATTATTTAAAGCACGTACAGCGGCTCTTCTCCTTCGGTCGTATTCATCTATCATCCTTCTCAAGCTGTCTTGAGGATCTCTGAATGAGGCCACCGCCGCCTTTTGTGCAAAGCTTGTTGGGCAGGTTGTACTGTTTTGCTGGATCCTAAGCATATTGTCAATTACCTCCCTCGGTGCCGCAGCATATCCAAGACGCCACCCTGTCATTGCATACGTTTTCGAAAAACCGTTGATCAATATTGTTCGAGACATGAGGTTGGAAAATGAGCCCATGCTGATTTGCTTCATGTCATCATAAACAAATCTATCGTACATTTCATCACTCAGTACGAGTAGATCCTTTTCGTTGGCCAAATCTGCCACTACACTCATTTCCTCTTCGGTCAAGATACCTCCCGAAGGATTGTTGGGGGAATTTATCACAATAAGCTTTGTCTTATCGCTTAATGACTCTTTCAGAGCTTCTTTGTCCAGAGAGTAGGTTTCGCTGGTAGAAACCCCCACTGGGATTGCCCCAGCAATTCTTGTTATGACAAAGTATGTCGGCCAGGCCGGCGTAAGTATGAGAACCTCATCCCCCGGATTGACTGTGGACAATATCGCACACAAGATTGCATGTTTTCCTCCAGGAGTCACTATGATCTCTCTTCCGGGGTCAACATCCACACCTTTGGTTCTGAGATCTTCAGCAATCGCTTCCCTCAGCTCAAGGAGCCCGTAGCTTGAAGTATAATGAGTGAACCCTTCATCCAAGGCCGTGGTTGCTGCCTCTCTTATGTTTTTGGGGGTTGTGAAGTCAGGTTCTCCAACGTCCAAATGGATGATTTTTTTACCTGAACGCTCCAGTGCACTGGCTTTCTCAAACATACCGAGGGTTCCGGAAGGTGGGATTACATCCATTCTTTTTGCGCTAAATCGCATTTTGATTCCCACGATTTTTGTGCGCTCTATTGCAGAGCTGTAATAAAAAACTTTGTTAACCAGAAAATCAGTCTTGCTCTCTCGGGAAATATCCCAAAAGGTAGCATACCTCGACCACAGGTTTTGTCCCAGCGATTTTGAGTACGCCTCCGACTTCCAAAACCCATTTTGCCACCGTCTCAGGTTTGCTCTCAAGATAGAAGGTTTGACCCGAGAAATCAATATAGCAATCTACAACATTTTCCGCTGTACAGGCGTAACGATGTGACAGTTTGCAGAACATGCCAAAAGCAGCGAGTTCAACCTTATGAAAAACGCCATACAGTTTGACCGGACAGCAGGGGAATATTTCTCTTCTAACCCAGTCTTTCTTAAGCTCCGTGATTGAAGGATATATGGCTGCTCGACTCCTAAATCTATCGATTAAGTTCAGCGTATTCTGGTCCGTGTGGAGAGCATTATTGAGAGGAATCTGAAGGCTTATCCTCCTGTTCAGGTCTGCTCTCCAATGGAGAGCATTTGTTAAAATGTATTCTTTTATGGTGTCTACATTTAGATAAAGCATTGTTGGCTGTACTATTTGCTGAAAGGTTTCATAGGAGGCGCAAATTAGATCCGAAGTTGACAGGGCACCATATTTCTCTGTGAAGTCCGACAGGCTTTTCTTCATCAATGGTGCCACATCAAGCAGGTTGCAGGCGTTTTCTTCACCTTGCTCAGAGAGACGGATTGGCTTTGACAAGGGTGATGATCGACTCTGAATGAAGAACTGCTGAATCAGTCCCTGCTCACTCAAGTCCAAAGAATTGTCTGTTATTTCGGCGGAATATGGACCGTATAGATAAGGGTAGAATACGAATCGCTCGCTGAAGACCTTATCTCTGTGAGTCGCCAAGAATATCAATTTTTGAAGCCTAATCACACTTTCGATCTTTCCGCCAAAAGCACTCAGCATGGTCAGAATTGTGTTCTCCTGCTGTATTCCGTTTTTCTCAAGCGAATCCGTATGTGACACCCCCTTCCGAAAGTAATCATCCTGATGTTTTTTACGAAAGTATTTAAACTACCCCATTTCCGTCAGTTTAAATGGACTCTTACTCATATGAGAGAGTGGAGTGAAAGTACTGAAGAAGAACAAAAAGAGCATACGTCAAGTTTAAATTCATGATGAATATATTCTTTAGTTGAATAGCTCCTCGACGGTGACCTACATTGGAGGAAAAATCTAATATAAAGCAAGAAGAGCTCATGAGTCTGCTTAAGGAACTGGAAGGCAAGACTGCCCTTGAGGCATCGGCCGTAGTTACAAAAGATGGGATGAGACTGGCATGCTCTGTCAGTGCTGAAATGGATGCAGATATTTTCTCCGCAGCCGCTGCTGCCATGGTAAATCTTGGATCAATGACCATAAGAAGGCTCAATCAAGGCAAGCTGAAGGAAATAATCGTTAGAGGAGACGAGGGCTATACGATGGTAACGGATTGCGGGAATGATCTGATGCTTGTTGCTGCTGGAAGAGAGAGCTTCCGTTTAGGCTACTATCTTGGGGTTTTGAAGAAGTACGCAAGAGATGTATCAAAAATCATGGGTATTGTGGGTAAACCAGCAAAGCCACCATCAGAAGAGATAACGCCATCTGAGGCGACTCCTGCCGAATCGACACCCATGGAGGTACCATCAACCGGCGTTTCGCCGACTGATACACCATTGACAGAGGTTGCATCAACAGAATCAATGCCCGCCCCATCGGAAGAACCTGTTGCACCGTCAGAGGAAGAGACTTCGAGTGCTGAATCTGCTGCTCTAAGTGTACCGGAAACAGCTCCTTCTCAGAAGTCAGCCCAAGATGAAGAGAAATCAGCCTTGGAAGCTGAGAGAAAAGCGATATTAGAAGCGCTGAAAGCTCTCGGATGGGAAGAGTCATCGGGAGAGTGAACCATTCTCGGCTCTCGCAAGGGGCTTCCGCCCTTGAACTCCGAATTTCTACTAGGTCTCTCTTTTTGGGGCAGGGAACTCGCTCTGAGGAGGATGTAGGCCGGTTCGTTTTCCTTCTTTATACAGTCGCGGGCTGAAGAAGCCTGCCCTTAAGCGATTAGCCCAAAGCCCTATTTTCCGTGTAGACTTCTCCTTTCGATCCTCCTTTCTTCCGAGATCAAAAGGTCTTAGACTCAGGTATCTAAGGAAGCATTCAAAAGTAGCGCAACCCATCCTGACGTTTGCGTATGGGTCTCCTTGCAAACAACAGATAAAAAGAAGGAAAGAGTGCCAACAATCCTATCTTCAATCCAACGGTTTTGTATCGAATTTCGCACCTATGATTTCCTCAGTTTTTCCAAGAACTCCCTTCTTTCTTCTGGCGGCAGGCTTTTGAGTTCTTCGGTGAGAATCAGCTTTTCTTCAGCGGAGATTATTTGCTTCTGTAAGAGTTCTTCCAGTGCGTCCTCTATCTCTTCTTCCGTTAGAACCTCTTTGGCGAGTTCTTTCTTGATTAACGCTTGTTGTTCAGCCCTTGCTCCCACCAATGTTCTTATAAATTGATCTCTTTCTGAAGGCTCCATTCCAGAGAGCTCGGATACAAGAGCTTCTTTTTCACTCTCAGGTAAACTTGGGAATTTATCATAAACAACTTCTCGCAGTTTGGCAATCTCCGGAATCAGTTCTGCCTTCCCAGGAGAGGGGGCTAGTTCCGCTTCGGGCATCGATATTCCGGCGGACGCGAAGAACTTAGATTTACTTCCGCTTATCAGAGCTTCTCTCGTCGCGATTATCTCCTCTTTAACTTGCTTATTCTTTTTTATCGAACTTATAGTTCTTACTATCTTCTTGACAGTCGATGGAAGTCTTGCCCATCTGTAGTATCTTAGGGCTCCGTATCCTGCCGGAACAGCAGTAATCCCTATCATAAATAGCGCAAGAGTTAGGATAAGCGGGAACGGTGTCCCTATTGACAAGCTGAACCGAACGGATCCCGTAGGAGTATCATAGACTTCAAAGGTAGTATCTCCTACTGTTCTTCCTGGCAGTGCTACATTTAGATTTATCCAGTAATCTCCCGGTTCTAGGTCTTGCGTTGATATGACGGCCTCATATGCGGTTCCCACAAGGCTAAGTCTGCCAGATATCGAGGTTCCCTCGATGAAATAGGTTATGTTGGCGTCTAGAATTGGCAACTGATTATCCGTATCCATCAATTCTACTCTAAGCGGATTATCCTCCCCTGCCGACACACTGGCATTCCATACCAGAAGGGAAATGGACGGCTGCAATTTTTCTGTGAGAACCGTTCTTGTATCCGCTATTGGTATTGCAGAAAGTTCATAGAATGTTTTGTTCGCGTACGCAACAGCGAGATACGATCCAGGTTTCATTGCTGAGGTGTTTAGTTCTATCTCATATTCTCCGTTCCCGAGTGGTGTGTATGACCAGTAGCTGGAATTCCAATTAAAGGTAATGCCGGCATTCTCAATCGGACCTATTCTTGGATCCAGATTACATGAATATTTGACAATCATACTTACGTTTCTTCCCCAGGGAACTTCAGCAGGATCCGGCTCGATGCTCATCAATTCTAAACTGGCTGACCACTCATCTATTACTTGAAGAGGTATTGAGAATTGAATCGATTGATAGTATTGTGATATTGAAATCAAGACGATTATTGTATAATTCTCAGCATTCGAACCCGATGTATTTAGACTGAAAGCATATAGTCCGGAAGAACCTGTTTGACCGAAGGGATTTTGGACTTCTTCCCAAGGAAGAATATAGGTTCCATTTGCGCCTGTCACATTTCTGACAGGATCCATCACCGTATCGTTAGATTTAGCCCTAAATGTGACTGTTAGATTCTCTCCCAGTGCGGCTCGAAGCATTTTAGTACCGTCAACAGTTAGCTCGAAGTCTAGAGAGGAACCCCATGGCTCCACGTATGTAGGTACTGGAAGAAGATTTAAGGTGATATTCAGTT
>JBHLPL010000016.1:0-25432 GCA_048939465.1 Promethearchaeota archaeon
TCCACTTGCCTCCGTTAGGTTTTGAGAACACTTTTACCGGGTTATGAACCGCCATTTTTTGAGCAATCTTCAATGTGCTGTCCTTCGATCCGTCATCAATAACTATGATCTCTTTTGAGTTGTAGGTGAGGTTGGTCAAAGAATTGATGGTTTTTTCAATTACTTTTTCCTCATTATATGCGGGTACGATAATGGAGACTCTAGGCCCCTCAGCAACAGGTTTTACTCTCGATCTGTAAGCTAAGGACGCAGACACATTAACAAAAGTTCTAACACCCAAAAATACCAGGGAACCGATGAAGAGGTAAAATGAAATCACATACAATAATTCTCGGTTGAAAATTGATAAAACCACTTGTATTATTCCAACGGCAACTATTGCCAATACGGTAATACCAACCGAAGTGATTTTGGACCTTTTCATTGGTGATGAGAATTTTTTCCTGGCCTTAGAATACCATAAAAGAGTCCCTATCAGGGTTGCTACTGCAGCTAAAGCTGAGATATACGTTATCCAGTAAAGAACTGGATATACAAATGGGTTTGAGATTACTTCAAAGATAAGATTCCCTACAAATAACATTCCGGAGATAATATAATATACTGCAAGCCAAAGGACCTCATAATAGATTAGAAGTGATATCAAAAGTATTAAGCTAAATATTACTAGACCTAGTAGAATAGTTCTTTTGCGAACCATGACTCGCCTGAATTTCGATAGAATATAAAAGGATTTAGTTTCTTAATAGCAAAATATCTGGAAAAAAGAAAGCACCGGTGAAATAGAGAAATGGTATTCCTATCAACAAAGCTTCATAGTTCGGGCGCTAGGAACATAGCAAATAGGCTGAACTCGATTTCTGGCGGGAAAGTCTTGGATGCTTGCACTGGAAATGGCGAATTCATCGGTACATTGATGAAGACCTTCAAAGACTATGATTCCTTTGTCGGAATCGATACTTCGGATAAAGAACTGGAAGCAGCAAGAAAGGATTTCAAAGATCAACCTGTGAATTTCATTCGGATGAATGCTGAAAAGCTCGAATTTGGGGAGGACTATTTCGACACAGTATGCGTTGCCAATTCGCTGCATCACCTTACAAATGTCGACCTCGTATTGTCTGAGATGAAACGTGTTCTGAAATCTGACGGTTATTTCATTGTTCAGGAAATGTTTTGCGACGGTGAACAGACAGAAGCACAAAGAACAGACGTCCTCAGTCATGGTCTATGTGCAGAAATCGACTCTCTTTTGGCCGTTCCCCACAGAAGAACATTCACCAAACGAAGAATTGAGAGCTTTGTCAAAAGACTGGCGTTAGAGAAAGTTGAAGTTTTTGAATCCTCGAGGTATGTCAAATGCTTATTCTGTGATCAATGGGAAAAATGCGAAGATCCAAAGGATAGAGACATAGTAAACTCTGCCCTAAAAGGAATCGATAGAGATCTTGAAAAGCTGAAAGACCATCAGGCACAGAGAAGATTCCAAGAGAGGGCGGAGAGAATTAAGAAAAAGATAGTGAGATTCGGTTCAACTCCAGCTTCTACTCTATTCTTTATTGGAAGGAAGTAATATACGATACCCCGTCTTCTTCGATGGAATCACAACGCAAGACATTAGCAAACCCACTCCTCATTTTTCCTTTAAGGCCTAAAGAGGCAGCGATAGAAAGAAGGGAAAGAAGCCACTTATTGAGTTTGAAGGGGAACATCATGGCTACATGGATTGAACTGGCCGATTACAATCTCCTCGCATCTTCAAGAGACAAAGCCTCATCAAATTCGGAGAAAAATCTTAAGATTCATTTCTGATCTTTCTTTATGAAGTACCTCATGATAGGGCGCGTTTCTGATCTTCTAAGAACTTCCAAGAATCCTGCCTTCTTAAACACAGATACAAAGCCGATATAGGAGAAGGCATCGGGATAATTCGGTCTTTTTGGATCTATGGGATACCCCTCAACAATCTCCCCACCGTTCTCTCTGGCATACTCTGTGGCTGCCAATAGCAGTCTCAGGGAAACACCTTTCCTTCTGTAAGGCTTGCTTACAAAGAAGCAAACCACAGACCAAACAGGTTTCTCATCAACTCTCTTGAAGATTCTTGAACTCTCCAAAACAGGAAAATGCTCTCTTGGAGCCACTGAACACCAACCTACAGGCTGACCATCTGTATACGCAAGTATCCCTGGAATCTCTCCTGAGTCCACAATTCTTTTCAAGGCCTTCTTGTTACTTTCACCTTTTTGTTCACAGAACTGTGAACGCTTTATCCTCCACCACATGCACCAGCATCCGCCACATGCACCTGTTGGACCAAATAGTTTTTCCAAATCACCCCATCGGTCAGTGGTTAAAGGATGGAACTCAAGGCTTGAGAGCCGCGGATTTCCTAAATTCATTTTTTCCCCTCGAGATTGTTCAACTACTCGCAGACAAGAGCTTATTTGCTCTTGCAGTAACCAAGCCCCATTTAGTCTTTAATACGTTTAAAGATTCTCAAAGCGATTAAGGTTATCCATTTGCTAGGTTTACCTGCTCTCTCTATATTGGTTTGCATTCTGCCAGCTGGAGTACTCTCAAGAATCCATTTCCCATCAGACCTGCGCTCCTGCAGTAAGACCAGCAAAGCATCATCTAGGCGCTTGTCTTCGGTGTAACCTAGTTTGGTCAAGACATCTAGACCTCTCAGAATGCTGTATCCGTAAAACCATGGGAAACTTAGTCTCAGCCACGATTCATTGATCACCCTGTAGTCGTGATGATCTGCCTTGAAGAGACGATGCATGAGAAAGAATTCTGCAGCTTCTTCAATCGTCTCTCTCATTTCTCTGGTCAGACTTTCTTTTGGGACTTCGCTAAAGGCCTCCAGTGGGCAGATTGTTCCATAAAAGCATCCATGTTTATCTCTGATGTGAGCCTTCCAGTATGGACAGAGCCAACCCCCATCCCGATTTTGAATCTCTACAAGCCATTCCAGTGCTTTCATTACGCGAGGGTCGTCTCCATAACCCATCCTTATTAGAGCTGCAGCCATATTACCGGTAAGACATGAATATTGGTGCTCAATAACCTTCGCATGTATCCAATCGTTTCGTGCGGGCAACTTCTTGCCTTTCTTAAGCAAGGATTCATATTCCTCTAATCCCTGTTCATAAGTGCAGCTTGAAAAACCCCCCTCATCCAGTTGAAACCCAAAAATGTACTCACAGGCTCTTCTAACTCTTACATCGCTCCTATCCATTCCCAGCTGACCTAATACCATTATCTGCCAATAAGAAGACTTATACTTGGGGTGGTATGGGCTAGTAGAATCTTCCCAGTGCCCCTCCGATTTCTGTTTAGAAAATATCCTCGCTGCAATCCTTGAAGAAGGGATAGCATTCTTAGCTGCTTCCAATTCAGGATCATCTTCTTTCCTGTCTAAAAGATCCCTTAGAGTGAGATATCGAACCGAAGGATTCTTCTCTTCTAAGAGCCAGCCAACAAGACTTTCATCCAACACGTCTTCCAAAGCATCCATTCTCAACCTCTCTCCCTTCGTACCATATTTAGGAGTTAGCCATCAGGCAATTAAAAGATTGATATTTGCTTTGAAATTACCTCATCAGAAATGACGAAGAGGCTCTTGTGTCCCTTCCTTGCTGTCTATGGAGTCCTGGAAATGTTTTGACTTAACCCTTTTGTGATTTCTTCTCTTACCCTTACGTGGAAGAAGGTTGGTGTCTCTCTTAGAACGTATGTTCCAAGAGATGGCCGATTAAGAAGGTCTTTTTGCTTGCGTCTTCTTTCAGATTGATGTGAGGAACATGTTGATGGTAGGAGCATACACAATAAGAAAGATAATTCCGAAAAACGCAAGGATGAACCATAACTGTCTTGTAAGAAAATGACGCAACCTGCTCCTGGAGAATTCGTTGGCTACTTTGGTGAATTCACGGGCCCGCGCGCGGTAGTATCTAGCCAACCCTTCATCAGTGATTGTAAGCTCACCGTCTGTTTCTTCAACTAGACCACTGCGTCGTGCCTGATCTAGATTCTTGATGATCCCTCGCCTTTCTAGCTCCCTATGACCAAACAAGGCGTGGAAATCGTAATACCTACATGCAGAAGCTGAGCCTTGCAGAAAGCTGCTATTAAGCTGACTGGGAGCAGCAGCCCCTCGAGTGAGCTGTGCAAGCACCCAGTCAGTTATCTTATCTTCAAAAAAGGCACTTGCCCCCAGACGAATGGTATCTACGCTGAGTTCCTCACCGGCTACAACCATCTCCTTCAATGTTATTGCAGCATCCCACAGAATGATCCCTGCGATTAGAAGGGCTATCAAGGCATCCGCGAAGTAGAAGTTAAAGATGGAAAATGTTAATCCGATTATCACACCAGTAGTGATTTTTAAATGGGCTTCGTTGTCTTTAGCATCGCTTAATAAGGACAGATTTCCAGACATTCGGCCCACAGCCGTTTTCATGTAAACTAAGCCAAAGTTGAATAGTATAGATAGCCCAGATACGAGATAGGCCTCAACTGTCACGGATATTGGTTCATTGACAAGGAGGCTGACTATCGCTCCTTGTGCTAGGGATCCGCCGGTAATTGTCATGAGTCCAATGATCATTATGGCACCCGCTCGATCACGTTTGTACCGAACGCTCAATCCGATGATAGGCACCTTCACAAGGTCTGTCAGTTTCTCAATACCCTCGAAGAACATGGCGTTACTGCCAATATTGGAAGCAATCCAGATTTCGATGGCAGCGAGAATCAGCAGAGTGAAGACCGAGATGATTAGCACGATGCGCTCTGTGAGAAACTTCTGCATCCAATAAGAGTCGTGCAGAATCTGAAGACGTCCTACGCGGAGAGCTCTTCGTCCCTTATCCGTAATGGTTACTTGATCGTCTTTCACAGTAAACAGGTCGCTGTTGACGCCTTGCTGGAGGGCTTCATCTATATTCGCTGAGGTTATGGTAAGCTGGTTTAGCGACATAGAAAAGAAACAATCGAAATGATTGTAGAGCTGTGCGCGACTATTTACACCTTCTGTAACCGCACACAATACGGCGTATAACGCAGATTTCTCGGGACCCCGTCGAAAAAACTCCTTGACTTCACGATGCCGGTAACCCCGACGGATTTCTTTCTCACTGAAATCAAATATAGAATCAAGTGACTTGGGATTAGCAGAAGATGACTTTCTCTTCAAGAATTCTCCCTCGTCATTGCTGAATCAATGAATCTCGAAACGTCTTTAATGATCGGGTTGTATATAGGATTATTCTCTGACCCAGATGATTCTCTAATCTTCATCGGAATCCTTGCCAGCTAGCTTCATTATCCGCTCCTCGATATCTTCTACTTTTTTGAGCAGTCGTGAAATGTCTTCTTGGATATTTTCCAGCTTCGTGTCTGATTCCCAACTCTTAAGAACACGGCTAATATGGGTTTTCAGCTCTTCAAAACTCTTCTCTGTTCTAGGTAGAACCCCGCTTTTCCTTAATCTGCTGAGTACCTTAACAAGTTCCATCTCATCTATTTCACTGATTTGCGCCGCCTCAGATAATGTTTTTGCGTTTGCAATGGCGGTGAGAGCATGAAGGTCGTCTTCATCTAACATATCCTTTCCTATAATAGGTCTGAGGCCGTACTCATCCAATATTTCTCTCATCACTCCCTGGACAATAATCTCCAATTCTTCAGGTCCGAGCAAAACAAACAAGTCCTTCAGCTGGATTACGGCCACGCCGAGTTCCTTAGAGACTTTTTCTGCCGCATCATCCGAGAACCCTTTACATACGACCATTGGAAGATATTCGGGGCCAAGCATTTTGGCGTTGGCATAAGCTTGTCGGAGTGTGGACACGTCGCACATTCCTGCCTTGACTTCAACAGCAAAGGGCTGTCCTACACTGTTTTTCGCAACAATGTCTACTTCCGCAGCCTCTACTCCGTCCACTACAACCAAACGTGAAACATCGATTATTTGAAAGCCTAAGAAGTTTTCAAGTATGTATCTTGCAATCCTTTCGCTACTACGTCCACGTTTAGACAAACTTCACACCACACAAAAACTATTTAGAGCGTTGCATAATAATCTTTGTTTCCTGCAAACCATTTTATAAAGATCACAGTACGTCATTTTCAAGAAGATGTACGGTGTTAATTATCTAAGGTGGCAAGAATGAAAGTAGTCTACCACGAGAGGTATGAAGAAGTCTACACGGGCGATCCAGCAGCAGCCCCAGGAAGAATGGAGAGTATTCATAACGTTTTATCCTCCAATTTTGAGTTTGTCAAACCTCGACCTGCAACTGAAGACGATCTGAAGCTTGTGCATACGGCAGACCATATTAGAGACGTTAAACGCTACGGGCTAACCTATGAAATTGCTCTGCTTGCAGTTGGAGGCGCAATAAAGACCGCTGAGCACGCAATGGAACTTGAACCTGCTTTTGGGTTGATTAGGCCGCCCGGGCATCACGCAAGTAGGAATTCTTGTTGGGGTTTTTGCTATTTCAACAATGTGGCAATATCGATAGAACGACTTAGACTGAGTAATAGGATTAGAAGAGCTCTTATTGTTGACATTGATCTGCACTTTGGTGATGGAACCTGTAATATATTTAGGGATATATCAGAAGTCTCATATTTTCACGTCAGTGGCGGTAACAGCAAGGATTTCCTGAATGATCTCTCAAATTACCTTAGCACCAAAAAGAACTGTGATATTGTTGCAGTATCGGCGGGATTTGACAGACATGAAGAAGACTGGGGAAGAATGCTAAAGACAGAGGATTATTCTGAGATTGGGAGAATCGTGAAAGACTTTTCTGAAGAGGTCTGCGAAGGTAGACGTTACGGGGTTTTGGAAGGAGGATACAACCACCAAGTGCTTGGCGAGAACGTAAAGAGTCTGCTAGACGGTATGGGGTAGCTCCAGTAGATAGTTACTCCCAAGGACGCTTGTCCAAAGACAACTTCTCCACTTGTTCGAGTACGTAATTTCTAATTTCGGCTGGCTCGGGTAGCTTTGCAACTATCTCCCCTTCCCTGATGATTGGCTTGATTATTGAATCCGTTTCTGCCCCACAATTGGGGCAGGTCGGAGAAGCCTTATCCGAGGGCAAAACAACATCCGTCAGGCAATCTGGACATCTCCAAACATTCTTCCATCCTGAGAGCCTATCCCGCTTGGCCACAGGCAACCACTTGCCTTCTCTCAAAACTGTAACAATATCCATTGCAAAATCAACAGTCGGAGCATTGCTCACATATGTGCCAACACCAAAACCGTCCACCCCTGCTTTGCCTAGTTCTCTAACGCTTTCTTCGTTCATCCCTCCGGATACGAAGATCTTGACGTCTTTATGCCCTCTTATGTCAAGTTCCCATCTGACCTCGCGAACTATTTTTGAGAAGTCTCCCTTCCGAGTCTTGGGGGTATCCAGTCTGACTCCCCAAAGATTGTCTCCTAGCGCGTCTGCTGCCATCAGTGATTCCGCTTTTTCATCAGAATAGGTGTCACAAAGAGGTATGCGCGGTATATTGGAAGGCATAATCTCATCGTAAGCTTTCCAAGCTTCAACTTGGTTTCCAAAGATTATGATAAGAGCGTGTGGCATCGTTCCTGAGGGTCTAAGACCCAGCATACGAGCGCTCAAAATGCAGGATACGCCGTCAAAGCCAGAGATATAGCACGCTCTAGAGATCATCGGACTAATTGCCGGATGCTGGCGTCTGATTCCGAAAGATATGACTATTTTTTTACCAGCGATCTTCTTTATTCGACTGGCGGCAGTAGCTATTCCAGAAGCCTGACACAGAAAACCGAGCAGAGGAGTTTCAAAAACTCCGTATTCTGCATACGCTCCTTCTATTAAGAGCACAGGCTCACGAACATTGTTATAATCCGTAGAGTAAAAAACGCTCCCTTCTGGCATTGCATAAACATTAACAGGACATCCTTCAAGAAGATACGCCACTTCTTCGATTCCAGACGATATCCCCCAAGGCCAGTGGTTCGGCAGACCGCCAGTTGTTACTTCTGCCGTTGCAACCACATCATCTAATCCTTTTTCTTTGAGAATTTGCCTGGTTCTCACGAAGTAGATGTCCGTGGTCTCACCTGATTTAATCTCTTCATCGGATGCTGTATGAAATCTCTTCATCTCTCTCTTCCTCTCTAATTGGAGACTAGGGTTGAAGTTCATCAATTTCTACGTAATTTTTTTAGGTATCCGTACCTTTTCTATTTATCTGTTACGCGTATGAGGCCAAGAAGATGTTTGCGTTACTGATTATAGATATGTTAAACGACTTCATTAGAGAGAACTCTGTTCTGGAGGTTCCGAAGGGAAGAGAAATCATTCCAAATATCCAGAAGCTCATATCAAAGGCCGAGGAAAGAGGGATTCCTGTAATATATGTTTGTGATGCTCATGAAAGAGATGATAATGAATTCTTGGAATTCAAACCGCACGCTATAAAGGGGACCGCGGGGGCGGAAGTCGTGGAGGAACTCCACCCTAGAAAGGGAGATATTATTATCGAGAAGACGAAATTCGACGGATTCTACAACACAAAACTGGACATCACGCTAAGGGACCTTATGGCGGATACGCTAATTATTGCGGGGGTTCTTACTGATATTTGCATATTGTATACTGCTGCTAGCGCAAGTATGAGAGAATACAGGGTGTATGTTGTTAGTGATGGAACAGCAACCCACGAAGAAGAAACACACAAAGGTTTTTTGGATTATATGGCGAATTCTGCAAGGGTAGCTAGCATCGTTGACACTCAGGGAGCGTTGCTATTAATGGAAGAATAACCTGTGATCTGTTTTCTCAGAAATAGGTGGAGGTCTAGATCGTCGCGAGGTCATCATTTTTTATCAGACTGGGGTCGGCGTCTATCATTCCTCCAGCAGTAAATAGGGGTATTGGTTCTAAAAAACTTATGGAATCCTAACGAACGAAAGAAGAGTCCATAAAGCTTAAATAAGCAATTCAGCGACAGAAAATCTAGAATTACAGAATATCTTAATCGGTGGGCCCGTAGCTCAGTCAGGTAGAGCACCGGGCTTTTAAACCCTGGTGCTTCCTTGTGAAGAAACCCGGTGGGTCGTGCTGCAAATCGCACGCGAGCCGCTGCAATCTGCAGAATCGTGGGTTCGATTCCCGCCGGGCCCGCCAGTCTATTCTCCTATTCCTAAGACACTTTGACGGATACGCTCAAACCTCGTCCTGCATCGATTGGCAAGATTACTGTGCTCCATTTCTCTGGATTCGTGATTTCATTGACAAAATCTTCCATCCTTTCGCGGTGGGATACTGTATTATGTGCAGTAACTATACTTCCTGCTTTTAGTTTGGGGAACATCGAGGTCAAATACATAAGATACTCGTCTTTTGCTCCATCAATAAAGGCAAAATCTATTTCTACATCAAGTTTATCAATCTGGTCTATCGCATTTCCATGAATTATCTCGATACAGTCTGCTATTCCTTCTAGATCCTCGATCTTGCTTGCCTTCTTTAAATTGGATTTAGCAGCTTCAGCTCTTTCCGAGCTTCTTTCGATTGTATATACCTTTCCTACACCATCGCTGTCGATCAAACCTTTTGCAAGCCAGAGCGCAGAATATCCAACTCCTGTTCCAACTTCAACGACATTGACAAAATCTCTAGGTTGTGCGTACATACGAAGCAGAATGCTTAGGAATTCCCCGCAATCCCGAGAAATCGGATGATAGCCAAATCTCTGTCTGCTGATCTCATCCATCAGATTTAAGAATGATTTTGACATCATGATTTTCACATATTCGTTCTTTAATTAAGATTTCTCACATTAAAAGGAGAATCTACATCCAGAAATTTCGGGGCCCGCCTTCCATGGCCGTCTCTCTGAATCAGATAAATCCATAAACATCTCTACATGTCCGAGATTTTTAAAACCCCGTTCAAAAAAGAATTTCATAGCTAGTACGTTTCGCGCTACAGGCTTCACTTTGAGGAATCTTATTCCTCTGCTGCGGGCCTCGGTGATTATCCTCTGTATTAATTGGTTTCCTATTCCCTTCTTTCGGAAACCCTTCTTTATTACAATAGGTTCAACTTCGCCTTCCTCTCCCTCAACAATCAATCCAGTAAGTCCAATAACCTGGGATTCATGAACAGCGACCCAGATTTGGTCAGGTCCCACCTCTTCGAGGTGCTCGTCGAAGTGGTCTTCTGGGTGTTCCCCTCCAATTGTTGGATCCTGGTAAATTTCACGATGCCACTCAGTAAGCTCTCCCCATAGGGCACGACATTGATCTCTGTATTCGTCGTTGTATTTGTGAATTACAAACGATATACCCATCAAACATTCACTTCCGTTATTTTCTTTTAGATGATTAAGACTTGACTACCAATAATCCATTATCAAAAACTGCCGCTCAGGAAAAATAGACCTCAGCAATCGATCCCTTTCCTTTTGACTAAGTGTTGTCTTAACATCTATCTGATTCGTTCTCAGTGACTTGATGGGATCCATAATGCCAAAGACCAGCTGTATCAGAGAGTCACGACTCATTGAAATCTTTAAATCAACCGGTTGGTTGGTCCACACAATGGTTTCGACATTCTCTCTGGTTCTTCTAATGAATATACTATTCTCTTCGCACTCTATCTGGACTAAGCCTTCCCATCTTTTCATGCTTTCTAAGCGCTCCAAGAAAACGGGCTCTAATTCCGTGAGGAAAATTCGCAAATCAAGTACTGAAAACATTAGCACATCATTGGTTTTCGTTTCAAAAAACCCTAGATCAGTAAAGATCTTTTCATATGTTGGAGTCTGAACATAGTAACTACTAACAACTGTAGCTCCCTTCTTAGCAAGCACGTCGTTAACCTTCCCTATGAGTTCTTCGGCTATCTCTTCAAAGTCGTGTTCAACGTCAACAACTATCTCCATGATATCTCCCCATTTTGATCTTCTGTGATATTTTGCATGAGCGTATCCTAAGATGTGATTTTGATCTTCAACCGCAACCCAGTTTATGAGGTCGGTTGCGTACGATTTGTCTTCCTTACGAAGCATGAGTCTAAATGTTCTATGATCTCTATGAGCGACTCCCACAAATTGTCTAGAAAACTCATTGTACAGCTCAAGCATCTTCGGTATGTCTTCTTTCTTCGCTTCTCGCAGTTGTATTTTCATGATTAATCCCCCCATCTCCAATGTAAGACGCGTTTAAGCAATTCAATGTCTTCCTGTTCTCCTCTTTTGAGTACGAGTCTTTTGCTCTCAATAGCTTCCTCCCATGGTACCACATTCCACCATATCTTGGTATAAGTCTGTAAATCTGTGGAAAACTCTATGTCGATCCTCTTAGGCACCCTTCTTGGAACTTGAAAACGACCTTTCTTGAACTGGAAGCATAATTCTCCGACTTCCTTGATGCCTATAACAATGGTTTTTTCCCATCCTTTCAACTTCCTTTTGGCAATCTTCGAGTCTTTCAATCGACGGTTACGCCTTCGAATCCAATTAGTAAAGAGCGAACGAAAATCTAGGTATTTCATAAAGGTGCGAAAAGTAGCCAAGTCAACAAATCCGAGTCGTTCATAAACTCTGTGAGCTGGATTATCGAGCTCAGTGTAGAGGGCGGAACTTGAAATCCCCTTATTCTTTGTGGACTCTAAAGCTTTCCCAATTACATTGCTTGCTATCCCTTTCTTCCTATGGTCGGAATCTGTGCACACAGCAGCAACTGCCCCGGTTCTCAAGTAGGTCTTCTCGCCGACATGTAGTTTCCTAGACATTATCTCAACGTAGCTCACAAGTTTCCCATCAACCTCCGCAACGAATGCGTCATCAGAATTAATCTTTTCTTGACTGTACCACTGTAAGAGCTGTTTAGGAGTCACTGGACCAAAGCATTCCCTGAGAATCTTGGCCAGATTTGTTTCATCACCTTTCTTATAGTTGCGAACTAGGTACTTCGTGGGTTCACTCAAATGTTGCCCCCCTAATTAATAACTGTAATAATCGTTAAGATATGACTAAGTAGAGGCCAAAGCCTTTATTAAACTCTCCAAAAAGCCTTATAAGATTCGTCAGAATCTGGGGAGAATAGTATGCCAGCATCAAAAACATCCGTGCAAGGCTATATTATGACGCAGGCACTGACTCAGTCGAGAAAATGGCATCTTCGAATCCTAAAGAACTTCGAGCACTGCTTATTGAATTTGTTAAAAGAACCCAATTCGACGGAATCGCACCGTTGTCAAAGGAGGCTGAATTCTCAGTCAGAAAGGCCAAGGAATTGCCAAAGATAGTGGAATACTAGAGAAACCTACGATCTCAATAGTGGTAAATCCGGACCTTATTGATTTCATTGTTATCAAAAACCTTTTAGGAGAAATAATTCCTAGTTAAAAAGGAATGTGGGCCCGTAGCTCAGGTAGGTAGAGCGTCGGTCCATTTAGTCGATGGGACGAAGCTCTTAACCCGATGGACTGTTAAGCGCATGGTTTAACAGGTCGAATCAGGGGTTCAATTCCCCTCGGGCCCGCCAACCATAATTCGAGAATCTTTTGCCCAGAAACCCCAATATTGGTGCTTCGAGACATACCTGGCAATTCAGAATGCTCGATAATTCTCCGTTAGGGGAGACTCATAAGTGCTTGCTAGGGTGGAGATAGACTTTGTGCAATACGGGAAGAATAAGAAAAGAATGGAATGATGCTGCTGAATCATGGGTAGATTTTGTAAGGAAAGGGAAGGACTACCATAGAGATCAAATCAACAATCCTGCTGCCTTTGGCTTGATAGGCAATGTAAAAGGTATGAACGTGTTGGATCTGGCCTGTGGAGAGGGATACAACACAAGAATCCTTGCTAGAAAAGGGGCCAAGGTAGTCGGTGTAGATCTTTCAGAGAGAATGATTGAATTTGCGAGGCAGGAAGAAAAGACAGAGGAACTTGGCATATCATATCATAATTTGGACGCCTCGGACCTTAAGGAATTTTCAAGCCATCATTTTGATCTTGTAACATGTTTTATGTCTCTCCAAGATATTGAGAGCTATGAAAAAGCAATATCGGAAGTAGCCAGGGTCTTGAAGAATCGTTCTAGATTCATCTTCTCGATCCCTCACCCGTGTTTTGAAAGAATAAATGGGTTGGAAGTAAGTACAAGAAGGAAGTATTTCCGAGCAGTTCGATACTCTTTGGAATGGAAAATGGAAAGACTAAAAGAACCATTCAGAACCACGTCCTTCCATAGGACTTTGACAGACTACATTGCTGTCCTTAACGGGAGCGGATTATTCGTGTCTAATCTCTTGGAGCCGAAGCCCACGGAAAAGGGAGTACTGAAACATCCTAGGCTCAAAAAGAATTTGGCGATACCAGAATCGATAGTAATTGAATCCATAAAAATCGAGGACGGCTGGGTCAGATCCTGAAGAGAGACTTGGAGATATCGACCTGCAAATCCTTATTATTGTCACTCACCGATAGGTTTGGAATTCGATGCACTCCCATATCATCGTCCTACCCCGGTCTCTTAAATGCGACGCGCAGGACCTATTCATGCGACTGCCTTCCGTTAAATTGCCTTTGGAGGTAAGTTGTCAATAATATAGTAACTATGTGTTATCTAATCCAGATGAGAATGGCACCAAGGGAATCTGCTGGTCATATATACTTACAGTAGGAAAAGATGATGCACTTGTATGTACAGGTCCACCATGCAAGAATGAATTCAGAAAATACGCAATTAGATAATTTGTAGTGTTAGTATCTCTTTTAGTTTCCTTGATCTTACCAACATATAGCTCTCAGTATATAGCAAAATTCATTGATTCTTTTAAATAATCGTAGAAGCCATTACTGCATAATCCAAAAACGAATGGATCGTGACGTATTTGAAGCAAAGCATCCTCCTCCCCATTCCAAAGAATTTCAACTTCTGGACTACTGTCTGGAGCAGCGGCTGGTGCAGCTTAGAGCCTTTTGCCGTTAGCAAGGAAGAGCAGACACTGTCTCGCGTTCAAAAATTATCGAGTGGAAAAATCGTTAGGGTTACGCTGGCACAAAACCGTAAGGGCGAACTCCCAATCTTGGTAGAATCCCATAGAAGGATGAGCATTTCAGACGTTGACGAACTCGAAAATGTTGTGAAAATCTGTCTAAGATTGGACGAAGATCTTTCACCTCTCTACTCTCTGCTTGAAGATTACCCAGAGTTTGGCTGGGCAGAAGAACTCGATGTTGGTCGCTCTGTTAGATCCCCCACCGTTTTCGAAGACGTCGTTAAGACAATCTGCACCACAAATGCTAGCTGGTCTCTTACAAAAGCTGCAATACACAGAATCTGCAGAAGGATCGGGGATAGCTTCTCTGATGAGTTTCACACGTTTCCAACACCCCGGCAAATGGCCTCAAAAAGTGAGGAATTCATGAGAAAAGAGATAAGAGTCGGCTATCGCAGCCCCTATCTGATAGAACTGGCTCAAAAAACAGCTGAAGGGAGATTTGATGTTGAATCATGGAACACCTGTTTGACAAGTTCTACTGACCTTAAAGCTGAAATCACAAAACTAAAGGGAGTGGGGAGTTACGCAGCAGACAACATATTGAAGCTCCTGGGTAGGTATGATTTTCTGGCTATAGACAGCTGGGTGAGAAAGAGATTTGCTAAAATCCACAGGAAAGGGAAAATGGCCTCCGATGGGGAGATTGAAGAATTCTACGCTCCGTTCGGGGAATGGAGGGGTTTGGTTTTGTGGCTTGACTTGACAAAGGAGTGGCTTATCCCCGAGAGTGAAAGAAAGTAGTTCTATTGGAATGTATAGATTGAATTAGTATTACGCTGGGCGATCATTTTGTAAAGAAGGTTCTGAGTAACGTTTTGCGTCTCAAAAGTACTTATCCTTGGCTGTTTTAATAGTCCCAGAAACGCCTAGCACGTGTATTAGGACTGGCATTCTTTCCACCTCTCTTAGGGTGGCCAATGGTACTCTGATCAAATCAACTGCTCTGTGAGTGCACTGAATAATCCCCCTCTTTGAGCCTTCTTCATAGTAGGAAAGCCAGAATTGTGCTTTGCTTGCTCCGTACTCGCCGTATATCCTGATAATCTCATTCATAATGCTATGTATAAGCATACTCTTCCTAACTTCCCCCTCTGAAAACAACTCGAACGCAATGTATCTCCGCCTTTGTCTTTTTCTCATTTATGGCTCACCGGTCTTTTCACGATTTTTATTCCTTTCATGACGTAATCTGGATCTCGTTTCTCAACATTGCGAAGAATCATACGTTTGGGTACTTCAGACAAGGCCTGCTTTGCCTTTTTTTCATCAATGTCCAACAGTTTCGCCAAGGCCATTAGCTCTCGCGGTCCCCTTAATTGGTATTTGTGGGTGGCCCCGCTGCTTAGCAGAAGAGGCGCATTAGCGTTAACTGTTTCTTCAACCACCTTGCAAAACCCGTTAAGAATGTTTACCCGTGGAACTCCACGCGTCGAAATTATCCAACTCAACGAAATCTCTACTGCTGTGTTATTCTTGGCAGCCAACTTCGCAGCTGTTCTGCGAAAAATCTTTGCATTTTCAGGGTTTATCACTATTATGTCTACTCGCGAATCTCGTGCTGCTAAGGAAAATAGGTTGCGATTTGGGCATTCAACCCCAATTATGTCGATATTGCCCCTGATACGACTCAGCGCCCGCTTAAGCGAGACTGAAGATTTTGCCGTGATATCCGCCCTCGAAAGGATCTTGATTTTGAAGTCTCCTAATTCATCCTTCAGCTTATTGAAGTCACTGATAGGTCTCCGGGCAAAATCTGCGAAACATACACCGTGGATTCCCAGTCCTTCGACAAACTTGCCTATCTCAGAAGGTGTAGACTCACCAATGGATAGTGTTGAATTGACGCGCATATCATAGAATTCTGTCATTATTTCACCAAGAAATGCCTTTTGTAAGATTCAATAATTCCTTTATTTGTTAGAGTTGACGGCTTCGCAGTACTAACCCTAACTTTTATCGCATCGTCGATCGGCCTGAAAATAGGTCTTCCTCGATAAGCTGATTGTTTATCGATGCGCAGGTGAAGGACCCCCGTCTCATCTAAGCGCATCTCTAGCTCCTTGGAGAGAAGCAATCGCTCTTTCTTGTCAAATTTGCTGAATAGGTAAAGTAAAGATTCCTCTACAAGCTTTTTCTCAAGAATTTTCATACGATAGACAACTATTTGATTCCGGTAATGCCCCTTCAGAACGTCTCTTCTAGTCCTGATTTCGTCTCTGAATCTGTCAGGTATCAGATTAAGTACGGCTTGAAGTACCTTATCTTCATCTTCCGTGGCATGCGCAAATACTTCAAATTCGATAGATTTTGGGCGTATTTCAAACAAATGCAGACCACCAAAATTAGTCATTTGCCTCGATGGTCGTGTGTTCTAAGACTTGGTCGTATTTTTTCTGCACCTATGCCCTTATGTCTCAATCCGCGCGCCGCCCTACCTGCACTGGTCAATCCTCGGTAAACCCGTCCTTTGTTCGCTTTATCAGATATCCAATTAATCTTGGGATCGTTCATGATCACCGGATGGCTACGATCCACAAGGATAACTTCATACCATTTTTGTTTGCCGTCTTGAGCGACCCAGTACGAGTTTAGAACCTCCATGTTTGGGTATCTCTTGGCAGCTCTTTCTTCAGCTATCCATCTCAGATTCTTTCCTGGCGTCAAACGCTTAAATCCCATCTTCCTAGGCTTTCTACCCATTCTCGGTCTGGACCTTCTTAGAGAACCTCTCCTAACACGAACCCGCACAATTATGTATCCTTGTTTTGCTTTGTATCCTAGTCTCCTTGCCCTATCCAGTCGTGTTGGATGGTCAATTCTAACGGCGGTTGGTTGTCTTCTCCATTTGATTAATCGATGCCATGTTAGCTCCTTTACGTACGTTTGGTCTGGCTTTTTCCAAGCTTTCGCGATATGCTGATACACATTTGGCACCAGTAGCACCTCTATCGACCTTTAAGGTTTAGGCCAACAGTTACGTAGCAGAAGATTTTTCGGTCAATGTCCCTGCTGTTAATACCGAACATTCCTTTTAAATTGTACCATTTTTGATGAAAACTATCCTAATTAACCTTTCGCCTAGGAATACGAGTCCAGAATCCCCTGTTTTGGTGAAACTTTTTTATCGTGAATAGGCATTTCTTAATCTTGGGAACAGGGCGTTTAATATGAAAGAAGCGTCATTTTACGAAAAACAAGATGGAAAATTGAAATGTGGTCTCTGCAGCCACAGATGTTTGATCCTTGAGTCAAAAAAAGGGATTTGTGGAGTGAGACAGAATAAAGGCGGGGTACTTTATTCGCTGGTCTATGGAAGAACTGTTGCCCAACACATAGATCCGATAGAGAAAAAGCCCCTTTACCATTTCCATCCGGGATCATACGCATATTCTATTGCAACTGCGGGCTGCAACTTCAAATGTAAGAACTGCCAGAATGCAGATATCTCCCAAATGCCGGCAGATCATAACAGGATAATCGGAGACAATGTTCCTCCGGATAGGATTGTGAAATTAGCGAAACAATACAACTGCAGGAGTATCGCGTACACATACACTGAACCAACGATTTTCTATGAGTATGCCTATGATATCTCCAGATTGGCAAGCCGTGAGGGTATTAAAAACATCTTCGTAACAAATGGTTACATCACTGAAGAGGCTTTGCGGGAAATCAATCCTTATCTGGATGCGGCCAACATAGACTTAAAGAGTTTCAGCGACAAGTTCTATCGGAGTAACTGCGGCGCCCGCCTCAAACCCGTCCTGCAATCCATAGAGCTTCACAAAGAGCTGGGAATCTGGATTGAGATAACGACACTTATCATACCAACCTTGAATGATTCGGAGCGTGAACTGCGCCGAATCGCAGAATTTATCAAGAGCGTTGGTGAAGAGATTCCCTGGCATGTTTCTGCTTTCTACCCCGCCTATAAGCTAAGAAACATAGAGCGAACCCCCACGAAAACTCTCAGAAAAGCCAGAAAGATAGGATTAGAGGTTGGGTTAAGATATGTCTACACAGGCAACATTCTTGGGGACGTCGGAGAACATACCTACTGTTATAAATGCGGTGCAGCACTAATTCGTAGGTATGGATTCGAGATTATGGAGAACCGAATCAAAGACTCTAAATGTCCCAATTGCGGTGCGAAGATTGATATTGTTGGGATCTAATTCTTATAGGTTTGCTGCACTGAGAATAATGCAAAAGATTTAGTGGTGGGTCGGGTGGGATTTTCCCCATCCAAGGCTCCCTTAAACGGTTTTGAACCCACGAGTTTGTGACAAAGTCATTTTGGCATCTGTTCTCGCGCGATCTGGCCTGTTGGTCCCCAGGCGCGGATCCTAAACCAGGCTAGACCACCGACCCGCCTTGACTCTCGCTCTTAAATAATTAGCGGCGAATTACTTTTAAGTTTTTGTTGTCAAAACCATGTTGGTGTTTTTCTAAAGAATCGTGTAATAAAATCAGAGAATTCATAATTCTTCTTGCACACATTTGTAATATCCTCGTTCCTGTAAATCTCATATCCTTCTTCGATTTTCTTACGAATGTATTTTCCCAAGCCGACTGAATCAATGTTCGTCCTCAATTCCTCAGCGAGACATTCCTTGGCGTCAGCGTAATCTCTTTTCAGCTCAATAACCCACCGACCACCTTCTATCCAAGGCCCGGAAAGGACTCTGTCTGATTCGGCGTATTTTTCTAGGAAGATGTCTTGGTTTGGGCTGCCTACAGGGGGACCAGTGTGAGTCCTTACCTTGGGGAGATTTGCATTTTCTAATTCAAAAATCATTGCAACAGTCTTCTCCTCATCGGACCAAACGCCCTCCCTGGTGACCCTAAACTCATTCTGGGAGAGAATCTGCTTGACTGCCTTAACTGATTTGTATAATTGCCCCCAGAGTACATCAGGAACAATGTCTGGGGCTTCAAAAACCAGAAGTAGAACATCAGTTCCTCTTGCTCTTATAGTACTCTTGATTTCTTCTGAGGTGTGTGGCTTCCTCTTTTCTGGAAAGAAGAATTTAAGAGTAGGATCTTTCAGGAAAGCATAAGCTGCCGCCCTGAATTCGTCCAGCTTTGCTGGGGTGAGAGCTGCTGCCACGTTTCTTGTTTTGTCGACAGGGTCTACGACAATAAACTCATCCGAGAAAATCTTCCTCGTCATCTCTGGATCTTCATAGTGCTTCTGAATGTCGACAACCTCTCTCTTTCTCCACTTCTGACATGATTTCAAAACTTCGATGAAAGTGTCATACCCAATTACCAGCAGCTCACCTAGATATCCCGAGAATCCACCAGTCTTTATTTCAGCACCATAAACCCCTATCCCCTTCATGAATCCCTTTAGAAGACGTACCTCATCCAGCTGACGTATGGCTAGATGTTTGTTTACATATTCCGTGTGAAGTGGTGTCCTGTCTACGGCTGTTTGCATTTCTGATATGTCTCTAATCTCAAAACCGGGGACCACGTCAATCCGATAGGAATTTATTCGTCCCTGAATGTAAGGGTGTTCAGCATATCTCTCTTTCCATTTCTCGAACAGTATCTTGGCGATATCCAATCCTATGGAAACAATATCCTTTTTGGAGAACTTTTTTGGAAAGAGTATGAATATGTCAATGTCCCTATCGCCGGATATCCACGTATTCTTGGCAATCGACCCCTCAATTCGTACTTTTACGTTCTCTATTTCTCGCCTTTTGATTTCTTGATCAAGCCTTTCGACCATGGTCTTGGTAATACTGAGGGTCTCTTCCTTCTCTCTCTTGCTTGGAACAAGCCTTCTCAAAGCCTTTCTGCATAGGTTTACACATTCAGCTTCTTTCATGGTTTTGCTTCTCTCAATACTTCATATATCGGTCCTTTTGGTGTCAGGTTGCTCTTCTTCAAGTAGATGCTGGCAATCTTCATGACACCTACTTCCGTATTCTCTAATTTTTCAAGTATCTTCAGGAGTCTTTCTCGATTCCTTCCACTTCTGACTCGTCCTATAGTTGCGTGTGGCGTATATCTTCTCCCTTCAGGCCTGAAGTCTAGCTCGGTCAGGCCTCTTTCAAGTTCTGCCTGCATTCTGATTACTTCCTCACTACCTTCCCCGGCTCCTATCCATATTGTGCGTGGGCGTCGCGGGTTAAAGCAACCAACCTTATTGATTCTTAATTCGAAGGGCTTGAACGATATTCTTTGCATCACTTCAAAAATGGGGTCAATCACAGAAGGGGAGATATTTCCCAAAAACTTCAGAGTAAAATGGATATTTTGGCGCTCTACGTGTTTGATATCTGCTCCAGAGCGTTCTATCTCCTCCTGAATGGAGACTATTCTATCGAGCAATTGTGGGTCTTTTATATCAAGTGAGATAAAAGCCCTTATCTTTTCCAAAAACATCCCTCCATTTGATTTCACTTCTCTTTTAGAAAAGCGAATATTTAAATTCTCATTGTGAGATTACATCATGGAAAATATCTGACCAAGGAGGGCAAGGATTCTACAAAAAGGGCAGAAAGGAATCGGGGGGTTAATTCTGAAAAGAAAGAGAAAGTCATTCAAATACGCTTCCACTCCTTTTCAAGATGAGAAGTTTAAAAAAGAACTCGGAGAATCTCTCGAACTCTCGCCTGTTAATAGAATCACACTTCGTCCAATAGGGTATCCACTGCGCACCTTGGGTGAGGGCACAGCCCCATCCCTAACCACTGATGACACCAAACTATTCCAGGCTTACGCAGTAGATCAATGGAATGGCATGAAAGTCAGGAAGGGATCTTTCCTTTTTGATCAATATATGTTTCCTGATTTTGCCTTCGAAGTGACTGATGCATTTCCTGCCGAAGGTCACATAACCTCGGAAACAATGGTTCAGCTAGACCAAGCACAGAAGCAAATTCTACCAAAAGCTCCGGAGGTTGGGTTCTCCGATATTGTGGGACAGGAACGCGCAAAGGAAAAGTGTAAAATAGTCCAGCAATACCTTAAAGACCCTGAGAAATTTGGTGAATGGGCTCCCCGAAATATCTTGTTTTTTGGCCCTCCTGGAACGGGCAAAACCATGACCGCTGTTGCATTAGCAAATGAAACATCCGTTGAAATCTACCTGGCAAAGGCCACGGATCTTATTGGTTTCCATGTCGGTGGGGGAGCAGACCGCATACATCGCCTCTTCCGTGATGCAGCCGATAAAGCTCCTAGCATTGTTTTTATCGACGAGCTTGATGCCATTGGCCTAGATCGTCGCTACCAATCCGTTCGTGGTGATGTTTCTGAGGTGGTCAATGCATTGCTGACCGAGTTAGACGGTCTCAGCATCAACTCTGGTGTCGTTACAATCGGAGCCACAAATGTTGTGTCTTTCCTTGATGTTGCACTAAGAAGTAGATTTGAAGAAGAGATAGAGTTCAGCCTTCCCACACCGGAAGAGCGTCTTCAACTACTTGAATCATACTCTAAACGTATGCCATTCCCGGTGAAAGCAGATCTACCTTATTTTGCGCGCATAACTAAAGGTTTCTCTGGCCGTGATATCAAAGAAAAACTCCTGAAAAACGCATTCCACGCAGCCATCCTAAGGGGCGAGGATAGAATAACCGAAAGTATGCTCAAAGATGCTCTGGCCGTATTACTTAAGGAAGCGCCATCCGATCAACCAAAACGAATGTTTACGTAGGTGCTTAGCTTGGTAAAGAAAGCCCTCGGTATAGTTGGCATGCCCGGATCAGGTAAGAGCATTGCCGTAGAAGTTGCGGAATCGTTCGATGTTCCAGTAATTACAATGGGGGATGTCGTCAGAGAGGTGGCAGAGAGCAAGGGCATTACTTTGTCCCCCTCAGAACTTGGGAACCTGGCGCTAGAATTGCGAAGAGAAGGTGGCAACGCAGCCATAGCTAACATGTGTCTTCCAAAAATCATGGAACTCAAATCAGATTCTCTCCTAATTGATGGTCTAAGAAGTATGTCTGAAGTGGATGCTTTCAAAACCCGGGTCAACAAGCTTTTCATAATCGCAATCCACGTATCTCCAAAGACTCGATTTGACCGATTAAAACAACGTGGAAGACCGGACGATCCTAAAACATGGACTGAATTCAGACGGCGAGACTTACGTGAAATTGAAATGGGGCTGAGTGAAGTTATAGCTCTCGCTGATTACATGGTCATAAATGAAAACACAATAGGAGAAGCCAGGAAGGAGCTAAAACGCATTTTTGAAGAGGTCATAGAGAATGCTTAGCATTCTTATCAGGACACCCCTCAGAGACACTGAGAATCCTCAGAAGGTAAAACAGGCCGTCTTGAACGTCGTTTCTTCTGTCTCGTTTGAGACCGAGAAGTCTGATGGAACGTGTTATCTGGTCGTAGAATCTAAAGAACTATCTACGCTATCTCCTTTACACAGAAAGCTTAGGGAGCAAAGAATATTAGAGACCGCAAGAACTATTCTAAAGAAAAATGCCTCCAAAGACTCGGTGACCTTCTTTTTGAATAAACAAGCCGCATATGCGGGCCATATACACTTTTGCGAGCCAGAAAGAGAATCTCCCCTAGGCCCAATCACTGTGAAGATTAGTTCAGAAAACCTAGATCATCTGATAGACTGGTTGGCACCTCATACTGTAAAGGGTAAGCCTATGAGAGAAGTGTCACTCGAATGAAGTCTCTCAAAAAGGTATCTGAATTTCGAGAAAATCCTCGGCGATTTGAGCTGTCGGGAATATATTTCTAATCTGCTCTCCTAAGATTGTGGTATCTTTGTATCTGGGGCTAATATGGGATAGTACAAGACGCTTGACCTTTGCTTTCCTTGCCAAATGTGCGGCTTCAACAACTGTCGAGTGCCCGCCTTCTATTGCCTTTTCTCTAAGCGTGTCATCGAATGTCCCATCATGTATCAAGAGATCTGCTCCTCTGCTGAGTTCCAATATCTTTTGAGAGGGGCGTGTGTCTCCCGAGTACACGATTTTGCGTCCTGGCCGGGATGGTCCCAATACCTCACCAGGTTTGATTGTACGGCCTTCATGATCAATAGACTTACCTGCCTGAAGCTGACTCCACTGGGCCCCCTCGGGTACGTTGAGCATCCTTGCCTTTTCAGGGTGGAATTTTCCAGGTCTTTCCTTCTCTATTAATGCGTAGGCGAGGGTGGGAACAATGTGATCTCCACGAACACATGTGACTGAATATTCTTCGTCTTCAACTATTACTCCTTCTCCAACATCATAGATTTTGATTTCATAACCATTATTGTGCTCAAAACTCTCAGTAATTGCCTTCATAAATGATATTGTCCCGCTAGGTCCATAGATGGTCATTGGCTTGCTTCTCTCCTGAAGAGATAACGTCATAATTATTCCTGGGATTCCTAGAACATGATCTCCATGAAGATGTGATATGAAGATCCTCGTTATTCTGTGAAGATTCAGCTTTGCCTTAGCGAACTGAAGCTGCGTCCCTTCTCCACAATCAAAGAGAAGAATCTCTCCTTTCCTTTTTACGGCTATTGCTGGTGATCCCCTTGAAGGCGTTGGAATGCTTCCCCCAGTGCCAAGAAATACTACCTTCACAATTTCTACTTCCTGAACACCAGTATCTGGCGTGTCAAACTTCGATGGATGTACATTGTATGTCTTTCATAGAGATCGAGCTTTGATATGTCTTCCAAATCGAGAGCTGAAACCGTGGATGGACAGGCAAGGCATAGATATCCATCAACTTTTAGTACGTCAGAGGTATTCTCCATGAATTCTGTTATAAGTTTTTCAACTTTCTCCCCTTTTGTGGATGCCGAAATCCCGTAAGGAGGATCGGTTGCAATCCCCCCTACGCAAGATAAGGGCAGTCTTCTTGCATCCCCGAGAATGACAGAATAGTTGTCCGCAATGAAATGTTTAAGATTTCGAATTGATCCCCTAACCATCTTCATATCAAGATCCGTGCCTACAACAGAACAACCCAAGAGCCCTGCCTCAATGAGTAAACCGCCGGTTCCGCTAAACGGATCCAAGAAGACATCTTCAGCGGTTACGCGAGACAAATTAACCATTGCCCTAGCCAGGCGTGGCTCTATTACCCCTGGATAGAAGTATGGACGATTTCTCCCCTTTCTTCTCCCAAAGCCCTTCCTATTAACCTGACCAATGATCAAGCCAAACAGAAATTCATCGCTTGTTATTAATCCAAAGAAAGTGTAATCTGGGTTCTTAAGGTCTACGTGGACTCCATCAGGAAATTGATTAATGAGTTCAAGACCGATTTGCTTTTCCAATTCAAGCACTCTTAAATTCTCAGAATATTCCTTAACTCTTCTTACCCGCACAGCGAATTTCTTTCCAGGCTCAATTCCAAAGGAGCCAGCATTAATGTCTTCGGCGTCAAACTCATCGGCACGAGCCCTGTATAGAAGTCTGCAGCAAAAATACGCCATAGCTGCTCTTCTTGAAATTGCTTCGCAAGCTCTATCGTCTGTTGTGACCAGCAATGCTTGGTCAAGCCTTTCGACATTAGAATATGGAATTCCTTCACTATCTAGGATTGCCAGACACTCTGAAGCTGGAATAGTTTCATTTTCACCCGAAAGAAACAGAAGTAGATTTGGCATATTATTTCCCTTTCAGGGCTTCAGCTATCAAAGCTGCTACCGAAATGCAGCTTACATCGCTTGGAATCGTGTCTGTACCAATTATAAGCTCTGCACCTGCCTTCATTATCCTGAAACGAGCATTCCCAATAAGTAATGGATGAGTACAGGCTGCAAAAATCCGTTTAGCCCCTTGGCTTTTGATAATCTCGATAGCTTTAGCCATTGTTCCTCCTGTACTAATTATATCATCAACGACCGCAACTTCTCTTCCTTCTACCGGCATAGTCTTTCCTTTCATTGTTATCTCTCCTGTATCCCTGTCTCTGAACTTATCAAAGCTAACGAATTCCCCTCCAATGGTTGATACTACCTTCTCTGCTAGATGAATGGCCCCATCATCAGGAGCAACAATAAGGGGATTCTCCACTCTCATGCTTTTTAGGAGCTTTCCTATAAGAGGCATGGCACTAAGATCAACTGTAGGTATCCTAAAATGTTCTAAGGCCTTCTTTGAATGTATATCAACGGTTAAGAGCTCATCTACTCCAACTTTTTCCAGCAAACTGCCTACAGTTTTAATGTTAATTGCTTCACCTTTCTTGAATCGCTTGTCTTGTCGTGCATATGCCAAATACGGAACAACTGCAGTAACTTTTGAAGCTCCCATGTCTTTTGCGGCATCTACCAAGAAGAAAAGCTCTAACAGATTCCTATTCTGTGGTGAACAAGTAGATTGCACGATTACAACGTGATCCCCTTTTAC